>CAYMLC010000027.1:3617-9990 GCA_964390765.1 uncultured Nitrospirales bacterium | reverse complement strand
GTCCTCGAAGGAACCATCGCCATAGGTGGCGGGCACCCACTGGCGCAGACGCGGCTGCTCGGCCTGTGGCATCGGTCCCTCGGGCGACGCGAGGTCATCGGTGCCAGGCGAGCTGAAGACGAACTTCACCTGGTCAAACTCACCGGCCTGGCCCGTGAAGAAGGGCGGGTCGTCGAGTTGCAGCGGGATATCGATGCCCGGGTCGAACAGGCCGTTGCGGTTGTCGGGGGCGGCGTCGTTGTCGCGGTAAACCGCAACCCCGCTCAGGCGCTGGTCAGGGTCGAGCGGCAACAGGTCAAACGCGGGGTTGAAGCTGTTGTCCGCCCCTTCGTTATACAACTCGACAATCAACTGCTCGAAGAACGTGGGGTCGTCGACAATGCGGAAGCGGCCGTCGGCCGGCTCGCCCCCGGTGAGCTGGAGTTGCTCCGTGCCGTTGCTCGCGATTTCGAAGGACCCGAAGTTGCTGTCGATGAGGTAGTCGCCGGCGAAGGCATTCGGCGTGAAGTCCGCCCCAATCACCGTGAAGGTGTTGAGGTTGCCAACGCCGCTTTCGCCCTGGGCCACCACGCTCTCGGGGATGTTGGTGCTCATGTCGATGCCGAGCACCGGAATCGTGGGGGCGCCGGCAAAGGTGGTTACGTTCGTCGGCAGCAGGTTGCTCACGCGCACGCTCACGTTGGCGATCAGCGTGTCGTGGCCGTAGAAGTCCTGCAGCGGAAACTCTTCGGGGCTGCGCTTCACAAAGGCATCGGGCGCGCTCTCGAAGGTCGGGAAGTACTGGATGCCCGCGCGCCGCTGGGTTGCGGGCCGCTCGGGCAGACTCGCCGGCACGACCGCGCGAATGGGCTCGCGGAAGCTCACCGTATCCGAGGTGGAGATGGTGACGAAAAAGTCGAGCCAGGGGTCGGTCTCGGCCGGCGGCGTCGGGGTATCGTCGTCACCGTCGGTGGGGTCGTCCTCCTGTCCTGCGGCCGCCAGTGTCAGCGGGTTCAGCCGCTGCTGCAAGACGTTGCCGACCAGGCTGCGCGTGGCCCCGCCTGCCGCATTGAGCACGGGCGCCACGCCGGGCAAGACGGGCGTCTGCGTCGGCACGTCGAGTACGCAGCCGAAGACTTCGATAACGCCGAGGCTGCCGCTGGTATCGCTCTGCGCGATAAAACGCTGCTGCGTGGTCTCGTCGGGCTGGAAGGTCAGCACCCACGCCTTGTCGCGTTCATCGACAATGGGGTTGCCTTCGCTGTCGCGGTCGCCGTTCAAGTCGTCGGCCAGGCCGTCGCCATCGAGGTCGATGAACTCGGGGGCATCGGGCCACTCCAGGTTCACGAGGGGGCGCGGCGTGTCGAACAGAATCGGCGCCACCAGCAATTCGCGCAGGGTATCCTCGAACGGTGCGCCGAGGTAGGAGCCGTCGCCGTTGGTGTCTTCCCACAGGAGTACACCTGATTCAAGGTCCACGCCGTTCGGATCGAGCGGGGCCAGGTCGCTCGGGTCGAAGTCCGGCCCCCAGAAGGCGACCACGGCCTGCGCCAGGCGTGGCGGGAACGACGCATTGACCACCGGGTCGGTACTCCCGATGAGATTCAGGCCGAGCACAGGCGTATGCGGGCTTTCGCCGTCGACGGTCTGCACCAGCAGACGCGCTTCGTGGAATTCTTCGTCCCACTGGTCTTCGCGCGGATACTCGGTAATCTCGATACTGCGCGACCAGGTGCTGAAGTCCGGCGTGCTGCGCCGTTGCGGTGGATTGGGATAGACCTCTGAGCGGGGTCCAAAGGGTGGCGCGTCGCCATTGGCGCCACTGTCGAAGAAGGGCGCCGTCTCGTAGGCGAAGTGCTGCAGACCCGATTCGCCCACGAGAGCAAAGGTGCCGAAGTCGTTGCCCAGCGTATCGGTCGCTGTAAAGGTAAATGCCTGCGTGAGACCGAAGTTGACCATGCCCACGGTGTGCAGGTTGGTGAACTGCAACTGGCGCAGACCGAAGGGGTCGGTCCAGCGGCTGAACGTCGTGGGCACCGGGAAGGGGAAATCGAGCGGGACAGAAAAGCCCAGGCAGGTATTTCCGCTGAGCGGA
Source organism: uncultured Nitrospirales bacterium (assembly GCA_964390765.1). GTDB lineage: Bacteria > Hydrogenedentota > Hydrogenedentia > Hydrogenedentales > JAGMZX01 > CAYMLC01. The sequence continues at coordinate 7,916 of CAYMLC010000027.1, read as the reverse complement.
ATATCCCCCACAACGAAGTCGGTCTGGCTGGTGCCCTGCGAGTCGCTGCTATAGGTCATGGCGAGGTCGTAGACTTCGAGCCCGACGCGCTGCACGGGCGCGACGGTCTGGTCGAGCGTGCGCTGGTTAAACCAGGGCTCGCCATCCAGCCAGCGGGGGTCGGCCTGCCAGGGGTCGCCCCCGGTAATCGGCTGGCCGATTCTGGGTATCTGGCTGTTGACCAGAATGCCGCCGTCGGGCGCGCCGGAGATGGGGTTCACGCGGCGCGGCTCGATGAAGGCGCGGAAGTCCGCACCGGCCGCGACGCCGCTGCCATCACCATTGTCGAGCGAGATGTCGGGAAATCCGCTGTCGGTGCGGACGACAACAAAGTAGTCGCTCAAGGCAGAAGAAGCAGACCGGAAATCGACACCCAGCGGGTTGTCCGGTACCGGTTGCACGGCGCCGGTCACAGTGTCTGGTTCTCCGCGGCGCACGCCATTGAACATGCGAATTCGTACTTTCCACCAGGGGTCGCCGCCACCGGGCGGGAAGGGAATGTACTCGAACGCACCCACCGGCTGCCCATCGCGCAGCGGCAACATGGGTGCATCGCCACTGGCCGGCACCGATACGCCGCCGATGCCGCCGCCGAAGCCACCCACCGCCGGGTCGGTGAAGACGCCATCGTCGTTGCCATCGTTCCAGACCCAGACGCCGTTGAAGGCAATGTCCTCGTTCACGGCAATGGGGCTAACATCTTCGCCGAAATTGAAGAGCTGCTGCGTGGAGCTTTCCAGCATGTCGCGCGGGTCGAAGCCGCCGTTACCCGGCGGGCCGAAGGGGTCGGCCCCCACGTCGGTCAGGATAACGTTGACTTCGCGCAATTCCGCGCCGAAGTCCTCATCCGTTGCGAAAACCGGCGCGGTACTGTGCAGGTTGAGGCCGATCAGTTCGGTATAGCCATCGAGCGGTATCAGCTCGCGCACCTGAATGATTTCACCGGCGACGAAGCGAATCAGGTTGCCAATGCTGCCAAACTGCGGCCGGTAGTATTCCGCTGGCGGCGCATAGAAGGTCGATGGTTTTTCGAGGTAGTTGATCTCGGGAAACGAGCGCACGTGGCCGGTACCGCCGGTGATATCCCACACGCCGAAGCTCGAGCTGTAGGCCGCTTCTTCTTCGCTGATTTCGCCATCGGGAAGTCGGGGCTGTAGGTGTCGATGGGTTCGCCCAACACCTCGCCCTCGCCCGGTGCTTCGCCTTCGCCCTCGGGCGGCATGCGCGGAATGTCGACTTCGCCGGGCCGCGTCATCACCGCATCGGTCACGAAGAGGCGCATGCTCAACTGGCTGCGCCACGTGGCCGACGTACGCACGGCGACGATGTAGGAGTTGCCCGCTTCAGCGGGCGATCCCTCGGTGGCGGGGGCGGTCTCGATGGGCGTAGGCAGAATGCTGTTGCCCTCGCCGTCGATGAAGGTCAGGGTGTATTGCAGGTCGCTGCCCACCGAACCTTCGACCACCGAGCCAAACGGTGCTCCCGTACTGTCCCACGTCAGGATCAGGCTGTCGTTGCCCTCGTCGTCGAGAATCTGGTCGAGTTCGCCCTCGTCCGAACGGCTTTCCCGGAATACGCCGAACTCGAGAATGTCGGAGCTTTCCAGCGGGCCCAGCACGGCGTAGGGCAACTCGCGGTCGTCGGTACCCAGGGTGTATTCCAGTCGGGCCAGGTTGCGCGGCTGGGGCGCGTCGTCCGGGCTGAAGCCCATGGTGAAGTTGAACAGCGGCACCCAGTCGGTCAGGGGCAAGAGCGCTTCCTGGTCCGCGATCAGGTTGGTCAGGTTGAAGTCGGCGGCGGGCATGTCCTCTTCGCCTTCGCCTTCACCTTCCCCTTCGCCCTCGCCTTCACCTTCCGCGCCGCCTTCCCCTTCAAACTCGCCGGGGCCATCGCCCTGACCGCTGAGAAAGGCGGTGCTCAGAATATCGAGGTCGTTGCTGATCTGCCGGCCCAGGCTGTCGGTGACGGTACCATCGGCCGATTCCCAGGCCACCAGTAACTGCCCCGTATTGGGCCCGAGTCCGGGCGGCACCGCGCGCGAGATGCCGAGCGCCGGCCGAAAGTCGTTGAACAGGGGGCCGTTCGCCTGGTCCGCACCGTTGGGGTTGATCAACCGCGACTGACTCCAGCAGGCGCCGACGTTGCTCGAGATAGCGCTGTGAATGTCGAAGTTGTCGTTGGTATCCGGCGGACCCGGCCGGTCACCGGGAATCTGGTTGGTGGTCTGCCATACGGCGGTCCACACGCCGTTGCCGTCGGTCACAATGCGCGGTGCCTCGTCGGGGGCACTGTCGCCATTGCCGTCGCGGTTCACATCGACGGGGGTGGTCCAGCCGGCGTTCAGCAGGTCGGTGGTGGTCGATGCGGCAATGATGTCGGCGTCGTCGCCCAGGTTCAGGCCGGCGTCGCCGGTAACTTCCCAGACGGCGACGAACTGACCCTGCCGGTCCGAGGCGATATCGGGATTGGCGTGATTCTCGGTGCCCACTTCCTGCGGTGGCGGGTTGATCTGCACCGGCTCCGAGAAGACCAGGCCGCTGCCGGTGGTGATGGCGGAATAGACGTTCTGGTCGATGTCGTCGCCGGTCCATACCACCACCCACGCATTGGCACCGGTATCGAAATCGGTGACCGGGCCTGCCGCGATGCGCGGCCCGAAATCGTCGCGCGTGTTGCTGGCGGCGTCTGGTGTCAGCGAGAGCGGAGGCGAGAAGTTCGCGTTGTTCGTCGTGGAGAAGGCGTACCAGATATCGCGCTCAACGTTGTTGTAGGGGTCGAGCTGGTCCCACACCGCGACGACGGTGTCCTGCCCGTCGACATCCATGGCCACCGCGCGCGCGTTCACGTCGTCGTCGTCGCTCACGAAGGCGCCGCCACTCCAGAGGCTGGGCTGCGTGCTGGCCACGGCAAAGATGCGCGAGGCGCTCGCGTTGCCCAGAGGCGCCACTTCCCAGGCCACGACCCAGGTGGTGCCGGTCCAGACCACATCGGGCGCACGGTCGTTGAGAATGTCATTCTCTTCATTGGTCGCCAGCGAATCGTTGGAGACGAGAATCGGCTCGCCCCACGAGGCGCCGTCGTCGGTCGAGAGCGCGGCGAAGATGTCGAAGTCGGGGCCGGATTCGGGGTCGGCCTGCAGGTCGTTGGTCGACCATACGGCCAGCCACGTGCCCAAGCCGTTGGTGGCCACCGCCACCTCGCGGTCGTCGAGCGAATCCAGCGCGGCGCTGCCGTTTACGACGCCGATCACGCGGCGCGCGACATAGACCTCGTCGCACTCGGTCTGGCTCATGGTGGTCTGCTGCGCCAGTACGCCGAGCAGCGGATGCTGCGCACTGGCCAAGGCGGTACGCGGCCCGGCCGGTGCGGGTGGTGCGGGCGTGTTCTCGAGCGTCGTGCGCAGGGCACGGGTCTCGCTGGCGTGCCATTGCACGCCCAGGCCCAGGGCCGCCACCAGTGCCACCAGCACCAGGGCCTTGAGTCCGAAGCGGGGATCGCTAGCTGCCTTCACGTCGACATACCTCCCGTCCAAGGGTAACGGCGGTGTTGGAGGGCATTACAGCGGCGGCACACTTTGGCAGGTTGGCCCGGCACAGTGGCCGCGCGCAAAACGGCCGCATGGCCGTGCAAACGTTGCCCGCCACGCGCCGCGCCGTGCGCTGCCCGTGTCCTATGCGCGCCACTGTAAATGGGCGCTCCTCCCCTTCCGCGGGCGTATGCCGCCCCGTATTCAGCGTCGTCCCCGTCGCGTCTGTCGTCTGCCATGCACGTCACACTGGCCGGCTGCGGCCGGTCTTCCCTGGCTGTATGCTATAGCATAGCGGGGTTATTCTGTCAAGAGATTAATCCCCGCAATTGCAACATTTTCAGCAGGTTAACGGGTTCGATCCACTACTCGGATTCGCAGTAAAGACAGAATCCGTCAATTAACTCGCGCGGCTACCCAACCCGCCCAACAACGCGTATCACTCCTCGGGGCCCCCTCCGGAAAGGGCGCCACCCGATTCGCGCGCGATAAACGCCTCCCACGCTTGCAAGACCTCGCGCACGGTATCCATCACGTCCTGACCCACCAGGTATGCCTCGCGCTCGCCTTCCTGTGCGGCATAACGCTGGGCGGGATTATCGACAGACGAAGCGCCCACATACAAGGGGCCTGCACGCTGGGGCACCTCGTCGCCTTCGGGCAACAGCGTAAAGCGCACGGAGAGGATGGGCTCGTCGAGCCCTTGCTCGGGCGTGCGCGGCATGGGACCGGCG
>CAYMLC010000027.1:0-3607 GCA_964390765.1 uncultured Nitrospirales bacterium | reverse complement strand
TGAAGGGAATGTTGGAGAGTGCGGCGACAAGGCGGTCGCCGTCGGACTGGTTCGGTATGGGCTGGTTGATGGGGGCGCGCAGGCGCCACGTGCCCGAGTCTCGCTGCAGTTGGTAGGTGCGCTCTCCCAGCGTCAACTCCATGAACGCGACCTCGCCGGGAAACAGGCGCAGCAGCCGGGTACTGCGAAAATGATTGGGGCGCACATAGAGGGAAAGAATGTCGTCTTCGTCGACCTGCACGATTTCGCCGTCGGGATGGCGCACAAAGATGAGGTCGCCGTCTTCGGCCGAGGCGCCAAGCCCGATGGTGTCGGTATCGCCGTTTCCGTACTGCACCTCGATGGTGGCGCGCGGCGGTGCGAGCCCGGCATCGCCGGCATCGGTACCGGTCCAGGCTTGGGCCTGCAGACCGATGAGGCGCGCCACATATTCGGAAACCGCCGTCTGGTCGGTGTCGATGCCTGCGGGCGCACGCACGGCCCAGCCGGTGTCTTCGTCGTCGGCGAGGGTAAAGCTGCGGTTGGCGCCTTCGAAGCGCACGCGCACGATGTCGCCGGCATCGCCGGTGAGGATACGGGGGTCGCGCAGGTCGTCGGGCGTGCGGGGGAAGAGCGTGATGAAGTGCGGGTCGACCACGAAGACGGCGGGGTAGGCGGGCCGCTTCGCATAGAGTCCGGCCTCTTCATCCTGACCGAGTTCGGCGCCCCCCAGTAACATCGACTGCCGGCGCCCATCGAGGCCGCTGGCGAGTGTGACCTGGGCAAAGGGCGGGTCGAGCCCATAGTCGCCGAGGTCTTCGGGGTCATCGATGTGGTCGCGGCCCGTCGCGAACTGCAGCAACTGCGCAAGCTGGTTGATGCGGTCCTGGTCGGCGCGGGCGGTGAAGGGCTCGAGCACGCGCCAGGGGCTGTTCACATCTTCGCGCTGCAGCACGATGCGCAGCGTGGGCGCACCCAGCTCGGGTTCGCCGCCCGGCGGCGGGGTGCCGGTACCGGTCCAGAAGCGCACCAGCTCGAGCCGGGTCACGCCGGTCTCGCCGATGTCGAAGACATAGGGATTGCGCAGGTCCTGCAGCGAGCGGTTGAGTTCGAAGAAGGTTTCCTGCGGCACCAGGAAGGGGTCGCCGTCACCGAGCCGTGCGTAGTGGAACGACTGCGTGGGCTCCGCGTCGCCAAAGGCAATGGTGTGTTCCGCGCCGCCTTCCAGCGCGGCGGTCACCTCAAGACGGGGTGGGGCGAGGCCGTAGTCGGCGGCGGCGCCGGTCAGGTCTTGCAGCGTGCGCTGGTTGGTCAGTCCGGCCACGGCCTGGGCCATGCGCGGCCACAGGATAACGTTGGGCGCGATGTCCGGGCTGGGCGCGACGATCTGCCAGTTGCCGTCGTCGTCGCGCGCCGCACGCACGGGGGCACGCTCGCGCTGGGCAATGGTAATCGCCGCCACGTCCCCGGCGGTGAAGTCGAAGACGCGCTGCGCGGCAAGGTCGAGTTCAACCCCGCGCCGCTCCCATTGGCCGAGGCCCCAGTAGCCCAGCAGCAAGAGCGCCAGCACGGCGGCCAGTATCGCGTTCGTGCGTGCGGTCATTGTTCGCGCCGCCGGCGCCACCACATCAGGCCGCCTGCCAACAACACCGCCTGCAGCGTGGCGAGGCTGGCGGTCCACGTGATGAGCCGCTCCTGTGTTTCGGTCAGCACGAGCGGGGCCTGCTCGAGCCCGCTTGGCCGGATGGCGATCAACTCTTCCGACTCGCTGAGCCAGGCGAAGGTGTTCAGCAGAAAGTTCACGTGGCCGGGAAAGGTGATGGTGGCGTTGGTGGCGAAGTTGGCGTTGCCCACCACCACCACACGCGCATCGCGCGGGGGGCCGCCCTCGGCGGCGGGGTCGAGCCGTTGCACCGCCGCCACGGCCACGGTGTGTGGACCATCGGGCTCGTCGGCGTCTTGCGACACGCGGCCCGCCTGCGCCAGCACGGCCAGGTCGCGCTCGCTCCAGAAGTCCGGCACCGTGCGCAGCAGCGGGGTGACCAGCACATCCTCGGGCAGCTCTTCGAGCGGCGCCACACTTCGCACGCCCGACATGAGCATCGCGTCGAGTGCCCCGCGCGTGATGGGATGCTCGGTGCTGAACGCGCCCAGCCAGTCCTGAAAGTTGGGGTCTTGCGCGAAGGCCGCGCGGCTGGGCTGCAATTCGACATCGAAGACCGCGGTCTCTTCTTCCCTGACCAGCAGGTCGCGGCGCACATCAATGCCGAAACGCTGGGCGAGCCAGGGGCGCAACTGTTGCTCGAAGTTGGGCGGCAGGCGGCTGGGCGGGTCGAAGAGCACCAGCAGGCGGCCGCCTTCGCTCATGAAGGCATCGATCAGCTGGCGCTCGACCGGGTGCAGCGCCCCCCTGAAGCCGGGCAGCACCAGAATGTCCAGCCCCTCGGGCAGCCGTGGATCGGTCAGGCTGATGCTGACCTGCACACACTCGTAGGCCTCACGCGTGAGAAAGTCCGACAACAGCCCCACACCGTCTTCGCCCTGGTTGTCGACCGCGTCGCGTTCGCCGTGGCCGCGCATGAAGCCGACCTTGGGCGCGCGCGTGCGCAGCAGGTTGATGAGGTTGTTGGTGAAGGCGCGCTCTTCGAGCCGCGGGCTGCCGCCGGTCAAGGTGACCACGCGCTGGCGCTCGCCCGCGCGCAAGACCACGGTGCCCTGCTGCGAGGCCCGCGTGATGCCCAGTTCCTGCAGGCCCATGGGGTCCATCTGCGGATCGAGCACGCGCACGCGCAGCAGCGGCGTGTAGGTCTGGCAGCGTTCGAGAAAGCGCAGGGTCTTGTCCTGGGCGATTCGAATCACCTCGTCTTCACTGGACAGAAAGTAGCAGAGCACTTCCACCTCTTCGGTCATGCTCTCCAGCACCTGAATGGTCTGGGGCGCCAGCGCGCGGCGTCCTTCGGGGGTCAGGTCGATTTCGAGTTGCGGGCGCTGGGCAAAGGCATACAGCGCGAGGCAGATGCCGAGGAACGGCACCGAGCCCACGACACTGCCGGCACTGCTGGCCGCGCGGCCACTGAGGCGGGCGGGCGTATCGCCTTCGAGTAAACCGGTGGCGAACCAGGCCACACCCAGCACCAGGGCCGCGCCCAGACACAAGAGACCGGCCCCGCTCAGCAGGGTCTGCTGCCAGACCAGCACATTGAGTCCGGCCAGCAGCAAGAGCACCGCACCCAGCGCGAGCAGCGTGCGCAGGTAGCCGCGCTTCTCGCTGCCGCCTAGGCCCGCCATTGGCGGCTCTCCAATACGCGGAACGCGAGGAACAGGAAGAACGCGGTAAACAAGAGGTAGTAGGCCACATCCTCGGGGCGGAAGACGCCCAGCGCCATCTCGCGCGCGTGCAGGTGCGGGGCCAGCTCGATGACGAATTGGCGGGCCACGTTCCACATGACGCCCAGCAACTCGCGCGCGGCGGCGGGCCAGGTCTCGGGCGCGGGGTTCGTCTCGGGCAGGTCTTCACCGAGCGCGCCAAACATGTACAGCAGCATGGACAGGCCGAAGGTGAGCGCACCGGCGACGATGGGCGTGCGCGCCACGCAGGAGATGAACAGGCCCAGCGCGAGAAACGACG
>CAYMLC010000026.1:13110-16524 GCA_964390765.1 uncultured Nitrospirales bacterium | reverse complement strand
TAACATGCCAATTAGACTATGTCATATCAATTAAGGTTTTGGGATAGCCTCTATTCAAAACTCGACGATAATGTCTGTGCCCAAAGTTAGGCCTGCGACTTCGGCTGCCATACGAACCAATGTCATTTTCAGGTTATTGTTGATGTTTGTGCCGATAAGCCAATTCCCATCAATGCTTTCATAGTATTCACGAAGGTCCGGACGGTCTGGGTAGAGTTCTTCAGCGGTACGTGCGATGTATCGCCGTTTACGCCCTTGCGCATTAGGGTGCTGAGCGCAACGTTGCAGAAAAGAGGGGTCTTCTTTTGCCAATTCTTTGAAGACAATCAGCATCGCTTCTTTGGCGTTTGCATATGAATGTGACCTTCCATTCATCTGCAACTTTCCTTGCCGTGAACCCGTGCTGCCTTGGGCTGAGGGAAAGCTGCGTGGTGGAGGAACTGCCTTGCCGGAAGCTGATGATGAAGCGCGCGGAATCTCGTGCGTCGCTGGTCGCCCTAAATTCGAAAGGAAGGCCGCTACGTCATCGCTATCGGGTCTAACACCGACCTTGGATTCGACAGCATCCGACACCAGTTCCATGAGTAGTTCGTCGCCCTTTTCGACAAGTTCGCGCCACGCATCAGGAATGGCGGCACGGGACCGGAATCGGCGATTGCGGCTGCGGTATTCCTTACGAGCGGCCTCCAGTGCATCACCCGATTCTACGCGGACACGCGCCAGATAACCATGAAGCGCTTCGGCTGCCTCAGAGGCGGGACGCTCAAACAAGTCGAGTTTGTACACACGCCGGTCTTCGTAAGACCCCTGCTCGGCAGGCAAGTAGAAACTCCATGTCTTTCCATCGGTCAACGCAATGAAGGGAACGCCTGTATGGAAGGCATACTCCAAGGCTTGCCGTATTCCGTCTTCTGCTTTCCCCGGCTGCTTCACTTCAATGAAGACAGCAGGCTTTGACACTGGGTGGCAAAGAGCGAAATCAACTCTTCCCTCTCCAGTCTGGTACTCTGGCCAGACCACATTCGTGTCCCAAGTATCCCAGCCCAAATCTTGCAGAATACGCAAAACAATACCCTGTGAAATAGCCTGTTCGTTTGGGAATCGTCCTTCACGGAGGCGAGTTGCTATTTCATTGAGTGTCCTTTCGAACGTCCCTTTCCCGGCCTCATCATCCATTTCGACGTCTCCTTGCGCTAACCTACTGGACGAAAGCATGTTATGCGTGATGCCGATAAGTTCATTTGCGGCATATCAAGCTTCATCTGTGTCAAATCAAGCTTCATCTGTGTCAAATCAAGCTTCATCTGTCGTAAATGAAGCTTCATCCGTGGCGGCTTAAACTTCATCTGCCGCAAATCAAGCTTCATCCGTGGCGGAGCAGGCTTCATCTGCCGTGAATGAGGCTTCATGCGTGGCGAATCGGGCCTGAGACGCGGCATATCAAGCGTCCTCCGGTTCGCCGGAAGGCTTCTCCTGCGCGGATGAAACACCCTCTCCGGCCTTTATCCAGTCATCCAGTTCGGCGGCATCGAAACGCCAGACGCGGCCGCGCTTGTGGGCGGGCATCCGGCCTTAGCGGGCCAGGCGGTAGAGGGTCGAGCGGCCCATTTTCAGGTATTCCGCCGCTTCTTCGAGCGTCAGCCAGGTTATCCTGATGCTTTTCGTCTCCGGCGTGTTCCGAACACTGATGAGCAACATTGGTTAATGGCGATGATGAAGTCAACTTCGCGCCAGCGCCATCGACCCCGAACGGCCTGCGCAACACGACCTACTACCGGCTCACCTTTTCCGAGCAGTTCGCCATGTTCCGTTGGCCGTCGTGGCTGAATCCCCATTGGAACGACGAACGCGAGGCGGAGCTGCTCGAGTTCTACGGCGGGCGCGACACCTCCGGCTGGCAGCACGAGGTCGCGACACAGGCCCGGCAGGTCGCCCGAGAATACGAGTTCAGGCCACAACAGCGCATCGACCTGATACCGCTCGAAGGTGGCCGCGCCCGGGGTGCCGCGCTGCGTATGCAGGCGGGCCAGGGCCTGACGCTCGAGATAGTCGCCGAAGTCGTCAAGGGTCACGGCGCGCGCTTCCAGCCAGGCCTGCGTCGTGCTTGCCGTGCGCAGTGCGTGCGCCCGGCGAAAGCGCTCGGAGGCTTCCTGCAAAACGGCATCGTCTATGGAGAGTCCTTCGCCTTGGGCCCAGGCCTGTGCGGCCAGCGCCTGCTGAATACGCAGGCGCGGCGCTTCCAGCCGGCACCAGTGCTGGGTGGCCGCTACGATATGTGCCGGGGTGAAACCTCGGCCGTTGCAATGGAACAGGGCAGGTTCCGCCACCCGTCGCGCCACCAAGAAAACGGAGGATCTACCATGCGCGGCAGGCAACTGCCACTTGCGCCCGGGTTGCGGACAAATCACCCGGGCGGTGTGCTGGATGCCAGGTGCACCTTGCCGCCCGTGTGGCGGTAGCAGGGGCAGAAGGTCATTCCGGCGTGGCGGGCAGGCCGAGTCGGATTGGGCGGTGTTGTTGGGGTTGCGTTGCATTTTTCGCGAAGGCATGCTGCCTTCATGCTTGACGTGGTGTTGCCGTTTTATAGCGGTGCCGCGGTGCTCGCGCGTTGCCTTGCGGCGTTACAGCACAACCTCGATGCGGGGGTGCGCGTGCTCTTGGTGGATGATGCCGCCGACGCCGAGACGGCTGCACTGGCGAGGGCGTGGTGCGCACAATTTGCGCAACAGGCGCGCGTGCTGCGCAATGCGGCCAACCTGGGTTTTCGCGCTTCGGTGGAAAAGGGCATTGCCGCGGGTGAGGCGCCGGTCTTTGTCTTGCTGAACAGCGATACCATTGCGCCGCCGGGCGCGCTGGCGGCGCTCGCCGATACGTTGCGGCAGGCCGGGGCCGCCGCCGTGGCGCCGGTGTCGAATGCGCCGGGCGACCTCTTTCAGTATCGCGAGGATTGCGCCCATGACGGCGAGGTTCGAGCCGACTGGTTGCGGGCGGCGGCGCTGCGGCGCGCGCGCGGCTGGGCGGGGCGGACGACGCCAGCCCCCTACCTGACGGCGGCGTGCCTGGCCATCGACCGCGCGTGTTATGCCGCGGTGGGCGGGTTTGCGACGGCGTATGCGCACGGTTACTTTGAAGACCTTGACCTGTGCGCGCGCCTGCGGCTCGCGGGGCACGCACTGCTGATACGCGAGGATTGCTTTGTGTATCACGCGGGGCGCGGCACCTATCGCAACATGGAAACGACACGCCGGGAAGCGATGATGCGCGGCAATTTCGAGACGTTCTGTACACGCTGGGGACACCTGCCGGAGCATGGGCAACTGCTCGCGCGACTTGCGTCCGCTGGCCGAGCGGCCGCGGCGGGGCCGGGGGTGCAGGCATGAACGCGGGGGTAACCCTGGTGTGCCGGGGTGGTTT
>CAYMLC010000026.1:12599-13100 GCA_964390765.1 uncultured Nitrospirales bacterium | reverse complement strand
GGCACGCTGGCCGGTGTGTACGGTGCACCGGTTACGTGCGTGGAATGGCGTATCGCGAGGCCGCTGTCGGAAGTGCGAGACCGCCTGGCCGCGGATGATGCGCCGGTGGTTCTGTTCGCCGATGCGCCTGTGCTTGCGGGCGGGCTGCCGCTGCGCAAGGCCTTGCAGTTGCTCGAGCGCGCACCACGTGCAGCCGCGGTTACCTTTGGGTCGCCCGCACTCGGCACGGTCTATGGCGAAGCTACGGGCCAAGGTGCCGAGCAGGGGCTGCGTCAACGCATAGGCGTCTTGTCTTGCGCGCCCCCCTGGTGGCTGGCGGTGAAGCGCGACGCGCTGGCGGCGGGCGGCTTCTTCTCGTCGCCCTACGAAACACTGGAGTTTGCGCTGTTCGCCTTGCGCGACGCGTGGCAAGCTGCGGGGCGCGCGGTGGCCCGGGTAGACACGCACGAGCTGGTGTTTGATGTGCCGAAAAATGAATTGGATGTGATGAGTCAATTGGTA
>CAYMLC010000026.1:288-12589 GCA_964390765.1 uncultured Nitrospirales bacterium | reverse complement strand
GTGCCGGCCTGGGTGGGCGGCCTGCTGCAACAGACCGCGCCGCGCCTCGCCGAGGACTATGCGCGCTACGCTGCGGCCGGGCCGGATGCTGCCGGGCGGGTGCCGCCGCAGTTGCGGGTGGCCCTGCGCGGTACGTGGGCCGCACAGCCGCCGCACGCGACGCCCGAGCGCGAGGCACGGCCGTTGTTCAGCCTGCTGTGTCCGGCGTACAAGGCAGCGTTCTTCGAGGAGCTGCTGGCGTCGGTGGTGGAACAACGCTTTGATGACTGGGAATTGCGCGTGCGTATCGACGGTCCCCCGGCGGCTGAGGCGCAACGGCTGCGCGCGGCGCTGGCCAGATACGCGGACGACCCGCGCATCCACTGGACCGAGCAGCCGAACGCGGGCACCGGACCGACTCGCGCGCGGCTGGCTGAGGAAGCGCAGGGCCGTTTTCTCTTTTGCATCGATGATGACGACCTGCTGCCGCCCGATGCCCTGGCGCGCTTCGCGGCGGGCGTGGCAGCCTATCCGGATGCGGCGGTGCTGCGGGCGGGCACGCGTCTGTTTGGTCTGGTGGACCACTACCTGCGTCCGCGCCCGCGCCTCTCGGTAAACGGCATGACCTGCGACCTGTTCGAAGTGAACCAGCCCTTCGCCATTCGGCGCGACGTGTACGATGCGCTGGGCGGCTTTCAGGGCGACCCCGACTTCGGTGGTGCCGGCGAAGACACGGCGTTCTTTCTGCGTGCCGACGCCGCCGGCGTGCCCACCTATCTGATTGACGAGCCGCTTTATCTGCGGCGATTGAGCACGCACAATCAGAGTCTGCTGTACACGGGGGAACAGTTTCAGGCGCACCTGCGCAACCTGGTGCGGGTGCATGCACCCGATGGCTGGTGGCTCGAGCGCAGTGGCTTTCAGGAGCGTGGCGCCTTTATCGCGCAGACGCTGACGCTTATGCAGCCGGGCCAGCCGGCGCGCATTCACTGTCCCACCGCCTACTTCAATTACTACACGGTGGGCGACAGCACACACACGATTATCGACCTCGAGCTGACCTCGCTCTGCAATGCCGATTGCACGTTCTGTCCGCGCGATGCACTGGCGCGAAGTGCGCGCTTTATCGAGCTGGGGCTGGTCGAGCAACTGGCCGCGCAATTGCGCGAGGCCGGCGTGCGACGGCGTGTGGTGCTGTGCGGGGTGGGCGAATCGACCCTGCACCCCGAGTTGCCCCGCATCGTGTCGTTATTGTCGGCCGCCGGTGCCGAGGTATGCATGACCAGTAACGCCGTGCACCTGCCGGAGGACCTGTTCCGCACGCTGGCGGCCAATGGTCTGGCCCAGCTGAACGTGAGCGTGAACGCGGCCACGGCGCAGACGCACAAGGCCGTGATGCGCAGTGGCAAGCTGGGCCGGGTCGAGGCCAACGTGGCGCGGATCATCGACGTGTTGCGCGGGCAGCAACTGCCCACGGAGGTGAACGTGAGCTTCGTGCTGCACGCCGACAATGCGCACGAGGTGGACGCGTTCATCGAGAAGTGGCGCGACAGCGGGGTGGCGCAGATCTTCATCCATCCGCTGAACAACCGCGCCGGCTTGCTGGATGGGCGGCTTGCGCCGTATGACGCCAGCAAGGTGGCGCGGCGCTATGCGCACGACCCGCGGGTGGTGGTGGACCTGTTCGACTTCGGCCTCGAGAACGAGGGGCTGTGCGCGGTTGCGCAGAGCGTCGACTTCATCACGGTGGATGGGCGGGTGCCACTGTGCGTGCTGGACCACGAAGAACAGCACGTGATTGGGCGTATGCAAAAAGAGCCGTTGCGCAAGATTCACCTGAACAAGATCGCCCGCTACCGGCGGGGCGACTTCAATGCATTCTGCCGCCAGTGCAGCTTTTGTCCCAGCGCGCTTCGTACCGATTCCGCCACATGCACGTCTTGATGCTGTGCGAGCGTTTCGTGCCGCAGCCAGCGGGGGGGGCGGGGCGCGCAGCCGGCGACCTGGCCCACGCGCTGCATGCACAGGGCTGCACGGTCGACGTGTTGACCACGGCGGCGGGCGGTGCGCCGGGCCGCACACGGTTGGCGCCGGGGCTGCAGGCGATAGCGCTACCCATCGAAGAAGAGCAGCCGGGACCCCGCGCCACGCGAGAGCTTGTATCGCGCCTTCAGGCAACGGTTGACCTGGCGTCGGTCGATGTGGTGCACGACAACGGCGGCTTTTTCCCGGCCCTGCTGCCGCTCGCCCGTCAGTTGCGGGCGGTGTGCGCGGCGCCCTTCCTCCTGCAGCTTCAGATTCAGTGGGGGCCCCTGCTGCGTACCGAGGGATTCGATGACGCCACCATTGCTGCGCGTATCGAGACGCAGCGCGGCCTGGTGGCGCTGGCCGACCGTGTGCTCGTTTTGTCGGAAGACGAAGCGGCCGAGGCCCGGTGCACGCTCGATGTGGCACCCGATACGTTGTGCTGTGTGGCAAACCCCATCGTGCCCCGGCGCTATGCCGCGCTGCCTCCGCGTCCGCAGCGCGATGTACCGGTCATCGGGCTGGGGGGCAGGCTGAACGCGCGCAGCAAGGGTGCGGATATCGCCCTCGAAGCACTGGCGCACGTGGCGCACGAATATGCTTTTCACCTGAAGCTGCTTGGCCATGCACCGGCTGTGCCGTTGCCGGACGTGCTGGCCGACCGCGCGCGACACACCGGCTGGCTGGATGAATCGGGCACCGCGGCCGCGCTGGCCGATTGTGATTTGTTTCTGGTGCCTTCGCGTTACGAGCCGTTCGGCTTGTTGGCGGCCGAGGCACTGGCAGCGGGTACACCGGTCATCGTGGCGCGCACGGGCGGCCTGCGCGAGATAGTGCAAGACGGCGAGACGGGACGTACGGTGGCGCCTGCTGCGGGTGCTGCCGGCTGGTGTGCTGCGCTGCGCGACTTCTTCGCGGCGCCGGCCCGACATCAGGCGTGGGCCGACGCGGGCCGCGCGCACGTATTGCAAGCATTCGACGTGGCGCGGATCGCGCAGCAGACCGTGCAGCACTACCGGGCGCTGGCGCCCGTGCCTGAGGCGGAGCATGGCTGAGCCGCCCCGCATTCTCTTCGCCGTTACGAGCAACGGCAACCTGGGCGACCTGGCGCTGTGTGCGGACTGGGTGGCGGCCCTGGCGCCCCACGGCGTGCGCTGTGCATTCGCACTGCCCGCATCGCTGCAGCCCTATTTGCCGGCAGACGCGGCCGCGCACTTTCTGTACGAGCCGAAGCGCGATGTGTTCGACACGATTTGGGATGCGGCGGAAAGCTTTGGTGCGCAGCTCATCATCCTGGCAACGGGTTGCTTCTGGAGTATTCCGGGCCAACGTGGGGCGCAATGGGGCCGCTGGCCGCAATGGCCATCGGCAGCGGGGCGCGTGGTTGCCGCGTTCGATCCGTTCGAGCGCGCGTTCACGTGCCACGTCGCGTTGACGCACGACGCGATCACATTCCCGGCGGTACCGGAGCACATCGTGCCGCTGCGTTACATGTCGATGCCGGATGCCAGGGGGGACCGGTCGCAGCATTTTCGGCTGGCGCTGCCGGCCCGGGCACGGGCCGCGGTTGACAAGGCGGCATTGCGCCGGGCTTATGCGCTCGATCCCGACCGCCCGTTGCTGTTGTATTGTGTATCGCAGAATCGGCTGGCGGCCACGGCCGCTTTTTTCTTTGACTACTACGAACACCTGGCGCGTCTGCTGCGTCCGGTGCTGGAAGATGGTGCACAATTGCTGGTGCTGGGCACGGAACGGCTGCCGGCCCTTGCGGCATTGCCGCATACGCGGTTGGCGCCCGCGTGCCAGGTCGATGCGTTCTTCGCCGTGCTGGGCGCGAGCGATGTCTTCCTGACGGATTCACTGGTGTCGAGTCTCGCCTACGCCTGTTTCGCGGGGGTGCCGTCGGTGCTGCTCGAGAATCCGTATCGCTCGCCGGATGAACTGCCGGAATCGGTGCTGGCCGGCCTCGCGCCATCGCCGCCTCGTTTGCGCCAGGCGCGTATCTGCCACCATGTCTTGCGGGTCGCGCGCGCGCTGCGCCTGTATCGCGGGCTGGTGCCGGGCCAGCACAGCATCGCTACGCATGGTGTTTTCCCGTGGGTCGTGTTTCCCTTTGGTTTGACTGAACTGCGCGAGCAGGCCGAACGCACGTTCGCGATGGCGCCGTGCTATCGCAGCGCGCCCGCGTGGGATGTCGACGCGGCACGCGAGGTGCTCAACCATGCGCTGTACGACGGGCCGGTGCGCACCGCCATGCTGCACGATACCCGCGCGTGGGCCCGCATCCGCATGCAGCATCCAGCACCCCTGGATACGCTGCGCGCGCTGTGCGCCGCACCCTAGGCCGGTGTGCGAAAGAGGCGCTGCAAGATGGCGTAGGTGCTGTTCAGGACGTCGGCGAAGCGCTCGGGCGGCAGTGTGAGCGGGGGGGTAAAGCGGATGCGCCGCGGCGGCGTCGCCACCGCAATGCCTTTCTCCAGCAGTGCGGCCGTTACTACAGCGGCATCGACGTGGGGTGCATCGGGCCAGCGCAGGCCGAGCAGTGCGCCGCGGCCGCCGGCATGCACACCGTGTTGTGCGCACCAGTCACGGTGCTCCTCGGCGGCGTCGAAGAAGGCCGCCTCCAGTTCCTGTGCGCGCAGGGGCCATTGCGCATCGGCCTGCAGCGTGCGCAAGGTTGCCGTCGCGGCGGCACAGGAGAGCGCGTGGTCGCTGAACGTGCTGCCGGGTGCGGCCGCGGCAAGGGCGTCGCGCCAGGCGGAACGCACCGCCACCGCACCCAGCGGCAGGCCATTGGCCAGCGCCTTGCCGCCCAGCAGAATATCCGGGGCATCTTCCGCGCTGACGAAAGCCGGCCCGCACCGGTGCAGGCCACAGAGCACTTCGTCGGCGATGAGCGTGATGTGGTGACTCGTGCACCAGCGCCGCAAGCAGGGCCACCACCAGTCGGGCGGCGCATAGGGGCCGGAATAGCCGACGACCGGCTCGGCTATGACGGCGCACAGCTGCCCGGTGGGCAGCTCGCCGAGGGTGCGGACAAAGGATGCTTCGTCTTGAAGGGGCGCCGCTGCATCGCCGGCATCTGCCGCGTGGCACGCATAGCCCGGCGGCCGCGGTCCATAGGCCTGCGGATAGTGCTCGAGCAGAAACATGGCGCCATGGGTCTTGCCGTGAAAGTGTCCGCGAAAGGCGAGCACGCTTCCTTCGCCGTGAAAGGCGCGCGCCGTGCGTACGGCGAGGTCGACCGCTTCGCTGCCACTGGTCGTGAACACGGCACAGTGCAGGGGAGCGGGCAACAGTTCATCCAGCGCGGCGGCGGCCGTGCGCTGCGTGTCATGCGCCACGAAACCGGGCCCCGTGTAGCGGGGCAATTGCGCGGCGATGGCGGCTTGGATTTCGGGGTGGGCGTGCCCCAGCAGGACCGCGCCCTGGCCGGCGCAACAGTCGACGTAGCGGCGGCCGCGGGTATCCACCAACTCGTACCCGTGCGCATGCGCGAGCGGCAGACCGAGCAGCGGCGCGCCTGCATAGCGGGCTTCGCGGATCATGCGAGTGCCCAGTCGTTCAGCGCGTCGAGCATCTGGCGCCACGCCGGGTCCGTGGCGGCGCGCGCGCTTGCGGCAGCGCGCCATGCCAACGGCGTAATGCGCAGCAGGCCTTGACCTGCTTTCCGCCACGCGCAGGACTCTTGCGTTGGCAAGGCGCCGATACGCAGCAGGGCGTGCCAGGCTGCCGTATTGTCGGGGTGTACAGCGGCGTAGATGACGTGCAGCCCGCCCACGCCAAAGCCGAGTCCGCAGGTGAGGGCGCCCAGGCGCTGGCCGTGGCCGCCGTGTTCGCGGGCCGCTTTGCTCAGTACTACGCCGAGTTCGGCCCGGCGCGAGACAGCATTGATATTGCTCAGCTGCACATAGCCCATGCAGCGCTCATGCTCGCGCGCGTGCTCGTGCTCGTACACCAGCCAGTATACCGCCCGTCCGCTGGCGTGCACCGCTCGAAACCACGTGCGCTGCGCGTCGGCACCGGTTGCGGCGGGTTCGGGGAAAAAGCGTTTGGGTGCGCAGGTGTGGCGCAGTTCGGCGAGGCGCGGCAGGGTGTTGGTGCATACCGGTACGAGACGATAGCGTGCGCCTGTGAAAGGGCGGTGCAAGCGGCGGTGCGGGGCGTCGAAGGTGTGGGCCAACTCGTACACGGCGTGATTGTAGAACGCCTGCCCCTACGTTGCCAGTCGTTGACGTCGGCGACTGGCTTGCCTATGCTGCGCGCATGAGCAGGACGGAGGGGCAGGACACCGCACGGCCGGCGTCGCTACGTGCCAAGCGCGACGCCTATCCCATCTGTTTGCCTCACTATGCGCTGCACGAGGAGGCGGTGTGGCAGGGTGAGGAGTGGGTGCGCGAGATGCGTGCGGGAGAGGCGGGCCTGGCGGAGCGATGCGATGGTACGCAGACGCTGCGCGCCTTGATGGACCAGGCGCCTGGCCGGGCGCGCGCCGCGGCGACTGCACGCTATCTGGCCTGGTGGCCGTGGCCGGTCGCGTCGGCCCCGCCGCCAGCGCCCGCACGTGCCGAGACGATAGTACTGGCGCCCCACCCGGACGACGCCGAACTGTCGATGGGCGGCTGGCTGGCGCAGCAAGAGCATCCCGCTTCGTGTCTGGTGGTCGTCTGTTTCGGCACGCTGGCGCACACCATCAACGGCACGGCCTTTCCCGACGCGACAGCCGTCTCGCACGTGCGTGCGCAAGAAGCCACGCTCGCGAGCCGCATGACCGGCGTGCCGGTCGAGGTGCTGGATTATCCTGAGTTCAGTATTCGCCATGGTCTGACGCCCGCCGCGTTGATGCCGGCGCGTGAACACCACCTGGGTGCCGCGCTGCGCCGCCGCCTGTACGCGCTGTTGCAGGCGCACCAGCCGGCGCGCGTGTTTGGCCCGGCCGCCATCGGCACGCACCCGGACCATCGCCTGCTCTTTGAGATCATGCTCGAGTTGTTCGACGAGGACTGCTTTCCCGAGACACGTTTCGACCTGTACGAGGAGGCGCCGTATGCGGCGCGGTACGAGGCCGTAGACGATTTTCTCGCGCGCTTCGACGGCAGCTACCTGAGCGTCACGCCGTGGCCGGCCGATATCACCGAAGTGTTGCCCGAGAAGGGCGCGCTGGCGGGGGTGTTCCACTCGCAGTTCAAACCGGGCATTGCCGAGGTGGTGGCCAACATCGCCGCGCGCAATGCGCAACGCTTTGGCCGGACAGGCGGCGTGGAGGTGTTCTGGGAGTTGGGGGCCTTTGCCGAGTTGACGGAACTCATGTGATGGACGTGTTGCTGCTGCCGGCCAACGGGGCGAGCGCCGCGCCCGGTGCGTTGTATGCAGAGGAGGCCACGCAGGCCTGCGTGGAATTGTGTGGTTGGCTGACCGACCTCGGGCAACCCATTCGGCTGGCGGCCTGGCTGCCCGACACCACCACCGAGCGCACGGCCCAGGCGGCACTGGTGGCACGGCTCCGTGAGCT
The DNA here is from genome assembly GCA_964390765.1 of uncultured Nitrospirales bacterium. Lineage (GTDB taxonomy): Bacteria > Hydrogenedentota > Hydrogenedentia > Hydrogenedentales > JAGMZX01 > CAYMLC01. Next base: position 5,073 of record CAYMLC010000026.1, on the reverse strand, counting down.
GGGGGGCTATTCGGTGCTGGTCTTCGCAGGCAGGCGGGCCCTTGCGCACGAGCCGCTCGGCGATACGGCGCTGGCCTATGCGAATGAAGCGGTGCTGGTCGACGATGGCGCGCCGACCGTGCAGGCTGCACGCGAGCGTGCCGCGGTGCGCGAACCGCTGGCGGCCCTGCGCGAGGCGGGCCACCCTGCCGTATGGCGGCTGTGGGCGGCCTGCGGAAACGGAGCCGGTGGACTGGAGGTGCTTCGGCAATACGCGCCGGTGCAGGGGCTGCTGACGCAGCGAGAGCAGCCGTTGTTCAGCGTGGGCGGTGCACAACACGCGCCGGATATGGACCTGCCGGCGATCTTCAAGAGCGAGCCTATCCCGTGTGCGCTTTTCGAAGCGGTGGTCACCTTGACCGGCGATGCCGAGGTGGTGGCATGCCCGCGCCATGCGCAGGACGCAAGAGGCCATCTCGGCGCGCTGACGAGTCTTTCGCCCCGGGCACTGTTTGTGGCGAAGGGCCAATGTCTGCCGCGCATCGGCAATCTGCCGGGTTGCATCACGTGCGATGCAGTGGGGCGCTTCTATTGGCTGGCCAGCCGGATTCCGGAGATAGAGGCGTTGATGAACCGGGCAGCGCAGGGAAATGTGCCCGAGGCGGAGCCCGAAACGCCGCCGCCCGCGCCGCCCGCGACAGGCGAGACCGTTGACCTCAGCGAGGCGTCCGAGGATGCGCAGGCGCAGGCGCTGGCCGATTTCGAGGCGCGGCTCGATGCCTGGAGCGCAAGCCTCGAGGCCCTGGACGGTACGGACGAGGAAGGCCCTGAACGTGGCTGAGGCGGCGGTGCGGGTGAGCATCGAGGTGCCGGTTGCCAAGGGCGGTTGGCTGATTCCCTGCATCGAATCGGTGCTGGCCCAAACCAGCCCGCAATGGGAGTTGTTGCTGGCGTGGGACCAGGGCGACGCCTTGTCGCGGCGGATACTCGAGCAACTGCAGCAACGGCGCCATCCGCGCATCCGCATCTTCTTCCACGAGGCGCGCCACGGCATCGCGGCGAACCGGCGTTTACTCAGTGCGCAGTCGCAGGCCGACTACATCTTGCCACTCGACGACGACGACACCCTGGCGGCGGATGCGGTGGCCCGTTTTCTGACCGTGGCCGACGCGCAGCCGTGGGCAAGCGTGGTGCGGGCGCGGCGCAGCTTCATCGATCCGGCGGGCCAGCAGCACGCGATGGAGGACTGGTTTCCCTTCGCACCGCGCACCTACTTCGCCGGCATGACCGCGGACCTCTACAACCATTCGCAACCCACCTTGCTGCGGCGGGCGCTGTATAACCAGACGCAAGGGTGGCGCGGCTTCGATGACTTCATGGGCGCGGGCGAGGACTGCGACATCATTGCGCAGCTTGAGTCGCTGGGCGAGTGCGTATTGCTGGACGCCACGCTCTACTTCTACCGCGTGCACGACAAGCGCGCGAGCAATGAACTGGGTGCCCCGGCCGCCGAGGAGATGTGGCGCCGCATCGCCGACCGCAGCATCGAGGAGCGCGGGCTGCCCCTGCGCCGCGACAATGCGGTGCAGCCGTTTCGCTTCGTGCCACTCACGCAGCCGGCCGCGACGCCGCGCGATGTCGACGTGGTCATTGCGCATTACCCGGCGGACGAGGAAGAACTCGACTATCCGTGGCGCCGCCCGCACGAGGCCGCAAACGGGCATGTGCCCCTGCTGCCGGGCCGGGCCGCCCTGCAGTGGCTGCCCGACGATTTGCCCGCCTTCGCGCGCGTGGAAGTCTGCTGCTTCAGCGACGCCGCGGTGCGCGGCACCTTGCAGGTGCAGGTGGTGCACACGGATGGCGTGGTGGTGGCCGCCGGTCAAGTGCGCCTCTATGATGCGCAACTGCAGGCCGACTACCTGAGTGTGCCGCTGCGTGGCGGGGTGGAGAAGCAGGTGGCCGGCCGCAGCCTGCGCATTACCTTTCATCCGCAGACGCCGGGCGCGCCCGTGCCAGTGGTTTCGGCCACGGAGTGCCGGGGCGCCGCGGGGCTCTTGTTGCGGTTGTACCGCCGTGCGGCCGGGCCTGCGGCCCCCTGGCTCGAACGCGCCATCCAGTCGGTGCTGGCCAATGGCGTGCCCGAAGAGCAGGTACACGTGGTGGCCGAACGTGCCAGCAGCGCGGCCAATCGCAATGCCGGCATGCGCCGCGGCCGTGCGCGCCTGATTCTGATTCTCGATGACGACGCCGCGTTGCGTGACCTCGTTGACTTGGCGGCCCTGCTGGACGGCATGCAGACCCAGGGGGCACAGCTGGCCGGGCCGAAGGTGTTGTCGCCCGACGGCACGCTCTATTGTGCCGCGCCCTATTTCGGCAGCGACGGCTTGCCGCGGCCGCGCGGCCTGGGCGACACGGATGCGGGACAGTACGATTACCACACCTTGGTCACCTGGCTGCCGACGACCTGCCTGCTGCTCGAGCGGGCGGTGGTCCGTGCCTGTGGCGGCTTCGACGAGCGCTATACCGGCAGCCAGTTGGAAGACGTGGACTTCTGTCTCAAGGCGCGTTCGCGCGGTTTCGCCTGCGCCTATGTGGGAAGCGCGTGCGCGCTGCACGAGAACCTTCAACGCAACTTTGCCTTCAGTGTGAACGCGCCTTACTTTCAGGCGCGGTGGGGTGGGGTGCACGCCCACCTGCTGCAGGAGGGCGCGACATGAGGCTGCTGGTCGTTACGGAGCGGTTGCAGCACCCGCCGACGAATGGGGCGGAAGCGTTCGCAGCGGAGCTGCTGCGGGTGCTGGTGCGCGAGCACACATTGACGGTGGTCTGCCGTGCGCCGAGTGAAGGGGCCGAGCCCGTGGCCTGCGGTGCGCGGGTGGAGGTGCCGGAGGAGCTGTTGTCACAGGGCGAAGCGTTGACCGCTTTTCTGCGCGAGCAGGTAGATGCCGGTGCGCATGACCTGCTCTACAACCTGGGTAACCTGTACTTCGGTGCGCGGCTCAGTGCCTTCTTGCTCATCCTTGCGCCGCGCCTGCCCATGGTCAATCACTTTCAAGCGGTGCTCGCCCAGTATGCGAAGGTCGAAGGACAGCCCGATGCGCGCCTCGAACAGGCGGTTGGCGCACAGGCGCTGTGTGCCCGGCTGGGCGCGCTCAATATCTTCAGCAGCCAGGCCGACTATCGGTTCGCGCTCGTGCACGGGTTACCGATCGCTGCCCAGCCGGCCAGCATTGTGCCGAACGGCGTCGATGTGGCGGCGCTGAGCACGGTGGTGCCGGACGTCGCGCCTCTCGAAGCGGCGGGCCTTGACCTGGGGCCCCTGCCCGATGGCACCGCTCCGCGACTGGTCATGACGTCGGGGCGCTTCGAGGATCTCGTGAAGGGGGGCGACATCGCGTACCGAGCCTTCACGCAGCTGCATGCGGCCGCGCCGCAGGTACGCCTCGCCGCCGTGACGGGCAGCGAACGCTTTGCGCGCTTGTTGCACGGCTTGCCGGAAGGGGTGGCGGCGCGTATCCCCTGGCTGCCGCGCGATCGTTACCTGGCGCTGTTGGCGGCGGCCGATGTGTTCTGTTTGCCTTCGCGCTACGAGGCTTTCGGTCTGGCGGCCGCCGAGGCCATGGCCCTGGGCAAGCCAGTGGTGGCCGCGGCGGCGGGTGGCGCGCAGGAACTGGTGCAGCATGCGCGCACGGGTCTTCTGGCGGAGCCGGGCAGCGGCTCTTACGGCCTGGCGCGGGCGCTGATCCAATGGGCAAACCAGCCAGAGCAGGCCGCCGCCTGGGGCGCCGCCGCGGCGGCATTTGCACAGCGCGAGCTGGATATCGCGCGGGTGGCGCAACTCGTCGAGCGCGACCTGGTGCGCGGCCTGCAATATGCAACGGCCACGGCCAATGCGGCCGCGGCCGGCATCGAGCTTACCTAGGGCTTTCCCTGCCTGCTGACCTTAACTGCTGGTGCGTGCGCGGCGGCGCACCCGCGGCGCCACCACCCCCAGCATTACGATGACAATCGTCAGGACCAGCAGGTCGCCCCACGGCGTACCGGTCGTCACGGCGGCCGCGCTGGTGTTGGGAGCGGGGGGCGGCGCGACACTCACCACGCCACCGTGGTTCACGTAAACGCCGAGGTAATCGACCCCGCCGAGATTGACGGTCCAATAGGCGTCCTCGGCGAGCCAGCCTGCCATGCGCGCGGCGGGCACCCAGCCCGCTTCGCTCATGCCGTCGTCGAAGAAGTACCACAGCGTAGCGTCGGCCGGTTCGAGGCTGGCGGGTATGGGCAGCCATACCAGCCGCGGCGCAGCAAATGCGCGGTCTTCAATGGTGTACGCGGGACCGTCGCTCCCCGGCAGACCGGGGGGCACGGTGGCCTGTGCCACATGCACGGCCGTCGCTTCGGCGGCGGGGGCGAGGCCGGCCCCGGCGAGGTCGACTTCCGCCTCGCTCGGCTGCCAGACCGGCGTGTGGCGCAAGGGTGCTTCGGCGATCTCGAAGGTGAAGAGAAGCGGACCGATGGTTTCGCCGTCCACGCTCAGGGCCGAGGCGCGCACCTGTACCAGGGTGCCGGGGGTCCAGGGCGTTGCCGGCACATACGCGGCCCAGCCGTCGCTCCCCGCCTCGTTCACGGGCCACCACGTCCTACTCGTGTCTTGCCAGTCGCCCGCCGTCACCACAACGCGCACGCTATCGGGTGCGATGGGGGCATCGGCACGCATGCGTACAGCCAGGGTGCTGTCGGCCTCGGCCAGCTGGTGGCCGGATGCTGCCAGTTGCACGGGTGCGGCCGGGGCGACCTTGGTTTCGTCGG
>CAYMLC010000026.1:0-278 GCA_964390765.1 uncultured Nitrospirales bacterium | reverse complement strand
GCCGGCGCACGGAAACCGGTGTCCGGTTCGCTCGGTGCGCTCACGCAGGCCGCATCGGTGCGCGCCAGAACAAAGTAGAACAGGCGCCCGCGCACGGCCGGCAGGGGGCACGCCATGCCGCCGGTTTCCACGGCGAAGGGTGCCGGTGCTTCGGTGTCGAAGAAGCTGTTCGTGCGAATCCAGTCCGAAATCGCTTCGGCCTGTGCGGCATCGGCGCTGGTGCCCCGCAGGACCTGGTACTCGACGTTGGGATTCGGCACGTCCGTCCAGGTCACTGC
>CAYMLC010000025.1:0-16834 GCA_964390765.1 uncultured Nitrospirales bacterium | reverse complement strand
GCGGCTTCGGGCAGGCGCATGCGCACCTCGACCACGTTGATGAAGTCGGCGTCTACCCGAACGGGTGTGCTCTGCAGCAGGGCTTCCTCGCCCGTGGTCACGCCGCGCAAGACGCCATCTTCCACGGTGGCCTGACTCTCGCGGTGGGCCCGCCACGTGGGGCCGGTTTCCTGGTCGAAATCCCAGCGGTAGTAGGTGCGCACCGGCGCGTCGAGCGCGGCAATCTCCTGCCAGCGCGCGGGCAGCACCACCTCGATGCGCTCGACCGAAAGCGTAAACGGCGTCGGCGGCGTCTCGAAAGTCAGGTGGGTCAGCAGCACCTCGCCCAACAGCAGTTCGGGATGTTGCAGACTGATCGCGTAGCGCGGGTCACTCGAGACCGAGCCGGTGTTGTAGCGAATCAGGCGCTCGCCCGAAGTGGGCAGTGTGCCCAAATCCAGTAGGCCGCCGCGTTCCTGCGCAGGCAGCCAGTAGCGCAGACGCGCCCGCAGTTCGCCGCCCTCGTTGCCGCGCAGCGGCGCACGCAGCGCAAACGGTTTGGCCGGCACCCGCATCCCCGTCAACTCAACCGCGGCTTCGACCGGGGTGCCCGCGTCCAGGGCAAGCGTCGCCTCATGCCCATACTCGGTTGCGGTGGCGGCATTGCGCTTTGTGGCGCGGGCCGCATTGCCGGGCAGCAACACGAAGGGTTCGGTGTCGGCGCGCGGCGCAAAGTCTTCAACCACGAGATAGGGCGTGTCCGGCCACATCAGGTTGCGCTCGGCGGTCGTCAGGCGCGCGGCAATGTCATACAGGTACTCGACCGGGTTCAGGCACGCACGGCCGATCAGGCCATAGACCGTGCGTGCGCGCCCGCCATCGCCCGCTTCGAGCAGCGCGTGGGCAAGCACCTCGCCCGCCAGCCGCAGCGAAGCGAAGTCGGAATAGGGCAGCCAGCTCCAGCCGGGCGCCAACGCGCGGAAGCGGTCGTACGCCGCGTCGAGTTCGCCCGCGGCGACTTGTTCGGTGATGGCCTCCCAGTTGCCATAGAGGCGCGGCTCGCGTTCGTAGTCGGCATAGCGCATCTCGCTGCCGGTGCGCGGTACGTCGGTCAGGCGCACCAGTTTCACGTGTTCGGCCACCGGGGCTGGCGGCGTGGCCTGGGTTTCTTGCGCCGGCGTGGCCTGAGCTTGCTGCGCCGGCGTGGCCTGAGCTTCTTGCTGCGGCGTGTTCGCCTCGCCCACGAGGGGCGGCGTTATGGCGGGTGGCGCGTCTTCGGCCGAGGCGGGCGCGCCGCCGGCCAGCGCATAGGACAGCGCGAGGGCCAGCGCCAGTAGGGCGGGCGAGAGCAGGGAGACAGATACACGGGGAGCGGGAGCGAGAGACATGTGCATCGAGACGGAGTTCCTTCCGCGCGCGGCAGCCGCAGCCGCGTACTACAGTGCTACAGAGTGTCTTGACGCGCCACCGCGGTTGCGCGCAATGACCCCAAAATATATGATCTGGCGCTACCGCACGCAACCGAACGGCGCTTTGGCCGCTGCACGCGAGGCTACCGCACCCCATGAATTCGCGCCGCTCCACGCTGCCTATGCCTGCCCCCACACGCGACGGAACCGGCCATGGCCCATGATGCCGCGCCGCGCGGGCGCATCCTCATCATCGTCAATGTCTTCGACCCCGACCGGGGCGGCGGCGGCGCGATCTTCAGCGACCTGGCCTATGGGCTGGCCGAGCGCGGCTATGCCGTGACCGTGCGCTGCGCCTATCCCTACTACCCGGAGTGGACGGACAAGAGCGGCGACAACGGCTGGCGCGTACAGCGTTATGTGAAGCATGGTGTACAGGTCGAGCGCTACGGCCTCTACATTCCGCGCCGTCCCAATTCACTCTTCGAGCGGCTGCTCTACGAAGCCTCGTTCTTTGTCTCGCTGCTGCGCGCACTGCCGCGCGGCGGCCCGCACGATGCGGTGATGGTCTATTGCCCGCTGGTGGGCGCCGTGGGTTATGCGGTGCTGCACCGCTGGTGGTGGCGCACGCCGCTGTGGCTGAACGTACAAGACCTCTCGGCCGATGCCGCCGCCGCCAGTGGCATCGCGCGCGGTGCCGGCATCGTGGCGGCCCTGCGCACGGTGCAGCGTGTGCTGTTCAACCGGGCCGATGTGTGGAGCAGTATCTCGCCCGTCATGGTCGACCGCCTGCACACCTTGCGCCGCCGTGGCCAGCCGCTGCTCTATCTGCCGAACTGGCTGCATCGGTCGCTGGCCGAGGCCCTGGCCGCTCTGCCCGGCAAGCAGGCACGCGCCGCCAGCCGCCCGGTACGTCTGCTCTATGCCGGCAACATCGGCACCAAGCAGGACCTGCTGCGCTTCTGCGAGCGCCTGCGCGACAGCGACGCCGATTTTCACTTTCGCATCCACGGCAACGGCGGCCGGGCCGACGACGTGCGCGCCTTTGTCGAGCAGGCGCACGACCCGCGCTTCAGCTTCGGCCCCTTCCTCGATGAGGTGGCCTTTGCCGAGGCGCTGCACGAGACCGACTTCTTCGTCATCACCGAACGCGCGGACAGCGGCGGCTCGTTCATCCCCTGCAAAATGATCAGCGGGCTGGCGGCCGGCACCCCGATTCTGGCCGTGTGCGATGCCGATTCACCGCTCGGCCGCGAGATGGCCGAGGCTGAACCCGGGCCCTGCTTTGGTTGGCACGAACTCGACCAGGCCGTGGTCTGTGTCGCACAAGCGGCTGAGGCGTCCGGCCGGCTGAACGCGTGGCAGGCCAACGCCGCACGGCGTGCGCGCTTCTACCACCGCGACAACGTGATCGCGCGCTTCGACGATGCGCTGGCGCGCCTGATTGCGGCCCGGGGTGATGTGGCCGCCGCGCAATTGGGCGAAGACGCGCACTGAACCGCCGCTGGACGTTTGCCCGCCTGCGCGCTAGGCTGTGCAGCCATGCGTACCTTCCACTGCGTGTGCGGCGCCACACTCTTCTTCGACAACACCATGTGTGGCAACTGCGGGCGCGAAGCCGGCTGGTGTCCCGCGTGCCAGCGCATCACCGCGCTCCTGCCCGACGACAGCGCCCCCTTTCGCTGCGGCAATGCCCACTGCGGCGTACAGCTGAGCAAGTGCCACAACTACTTCGTCGAGCACGTGTGCAACCGCTGCCTCGTGGTGGAGACCACGGCCGAGCCGGGAGCGCTCTGCGATTGCTGCCGCTACAACGTGACCATCCCGAACCTGGCGCAGCCGGGCAATCGCGCGCGCTGGGCGCGGCTCGAAGCGGCCAAGCGCCGGCTGTTCTATGGGCTCGACCTGCTGGGGCTGCCGCGCGGCAGTGCGGAAGATGGCTTTCAGCCGCCGCTGGCTTTTCATTTTCTGTCCGCCAATCCCGAGGCGGGCGGCGTGGCCACGTCGGCGCCGGTCTTCACCGGCCACCAAGCTGGACAGATTACCATCGACCTGCAAGAGGCCGACCCCGTGTTGCGCGAGCGCCAGCGCGTGGAGTTGGGCGAGCCACAGCGCACGCTGCTGGGCCACTACCGCCACGAGATCGGCCACTATTACTTTGAAGTGCTGGTGCGCGGACGCGACGAAGCAGCCTTCGCCGCCTTGTTCGGCGCGCCCGATGCGCTGCCCTACGCCCAGGCCCAGCAGGCCTACTATCAGAATGGCCCCGCGCCCGACTGGCCGGCCCGCCACATTTCGGCCTATGCCTCGATGCACCCCTGGGAAGATTTCGCGGAGACCTTCAACGCCTACCTCGACCTGATGGCCGTGCTCGATACCGCGGCGAACCTGGGCTTCCCGGGCGCGCCCGCCCTCGATGCGCCACTGACCGACCGCCTGACCTACTACGAGCGCTTCGGCATGTTGCTCAACGAACTGAACCGCAGCATGGGCCTGCCCGATCCGCTGCCCGATGTATTCGTGACCCCGGTTCGACGCAAGATGGAATACATCGACGCGCGCATTCGCCAGACCCCGCCAACAGGACAGCCATGAGCGTCTATACACCGCGGAACGCGGCCACGCCGCGCCAACAGCACTTGCTTGAGATGCTGCACGAACTGAGCGGCGACCGCGACCCCGTGAAGTCGATCGACCGCTACGTGCGCGGCATGCGCCGTACCTTCGGCGACCAGGCCACCGTGTCGGTCTCGCTGCGCGGCCTGCCGCCAGGCCATTACCGGGTGATGCGTATGCTTCACCAGGAGGGGGTGGCCGAACCCGGCCTGACCGATATGCTGCACGCGGGCGAGGATGCGCCGGTGCATCGGGGTGGATTCCTGGGCGCGCTTATCGACCGCAATGAAATTGTCGTCGACTTCGACTTCCACCTGCCGGCCGACCCCGTGCTCGGCCGGCAGCTGGCGCCTTACCGTTCACTGGTCGCGTTTCCGGTGTACGACCTGGGCGAGGCTTCGAACTGGGTGTGTTACCTGCACACCGAGGCCCACGCGTTCAGCGAAGAGCAGGTAGAGTCGCGCATTCTGCAGGCGTGCCTCATGGGCGGGGTGACCAGCAGCAAGCGCCGTGCGCACGAACTCGAACAGGCGAATGCGTGGATCACACGCGAACTCGATGAAATCGCCGGCATCCAGCACGGCCTCTTGCCGCCCGAGATGCCCAGCGATTCCGCGCTCGACCTGGCCACCAGCTACGAAGTGTTCGACCGTGCGGGGGGCGACTACTACGATGTGTTCCGCTTTCCCGGCAGCGACCCCACCCGCCGCCGCTACGCGCTCTTCGTGGCCGACGCGAGCGGGCATGGTCCGTCCGCCGCGGTGGTGGTGGCCATGGTCTCGGCGCTGTTGCAGACCTATCCGCGTACGCCGGCAGGCCCGGCCGAGGTGCTGGACTATCTGAACCAGGCGCTGCTCGCGCGGCCCATTCGCTATTCATTTGTCACGGCGTTTTTCGGCATCGTCGACCTGCAGCAGCGCTATCTGCAATACGCCTGCGCGGGACACCCGATGCCGATGCTGCGCGATACGGAGGGGGCCGTGTCCTCGTTGCGCAATCTGAAGGGACTGCCGCTGGGGATTCTGCCCGAGGCCACCTACGATGAGACCGCGATCAGCGTGCGGCCCGGCCAGGTGCTGATGGTCTTTACCGATGGCGTGTCGGAGGCCATGGCGCCCGACCGCGAACTGTTCGGCGATGTGCGCCTGGCGAACGCGCTGGCCACCGCCGAAGGCGACGCGCAGGCGGTGGTGAACAACCTGCATCGTGCGCTCGCTGCGTTCCGCCAGGGCGCTCCACAGACCGACGACCAGACCATCCTGGTGGCGCGCTTTCCCTGAGGCCGCCACGCGCCCCCGCACGTGGCCGCAATAAGAAGAGGCCCGGGCGCGCAGCCGTAGCCACCCGCCCAGGCGCTGGGTAAAGGAGAACGGAAGACCGCGCTATTTCTTGTCTGGCGTGATGGCGTCTTTCGCCTGCTTGGCGATGCGGAACTTCAGCACCTTCTTCGCCGGGATCTTGATCGTTTCGCCCGTGGCCGGGTTGCGGCCCTTGCGCGCCTTGCGCTGCTGCACCACCAGCTTGCCCAGACCCGGCACCGTGAATCCCACGGGCGCCTGCGCATAGGCCAGTTCCTGCTGTGCATCCATCACCGCCTGCACTTCCTTCTTCGGCAGTTCGGTCTCGTTGGCGATGGCCTCGATGATCTTGGCCTTGGTCATCGGCTTGTCGGTCGGTTTCGCTTTCTTGAATGGCATGACTGTCTTTCCCTCCAGTTCCTGTTGCGCGATTGCGCCGGCGCCTTGTGCCAACGCGCCCGTTTGCAGCTCGCCGCGGCCGCTGCGCCCACCGCAGCGTTGCCTGTGCTTAACGTTTAGACACGCGTTTGTCAAGCCCTATTTTTAGGGTGATCCGATTTTTCGGTGCACAATCGCCCCGCCAGCCGGGCCGATTCGCAGGCGTGCGCGTGCAGCTGCGGATCACCCCTGTAAATGGGGGCGATTCGTGCGCGGCTTGCACGATCGGCCCGGCCACACGTACGCTTTCCATTACTCCCCAACGAAAGGAAGGCCCGTGCTTGCGGCGCTACTCGGTGCGATTGAAGGGCAGGTGACGGCGCTCGATGCCGTGCTTGCCGCCATTGATGACGAGGGTATTCTGACGGTCATCGCCACCGGCAATTACCTGGGCGGGCCCGCCAGTGCCCACGTGCTTCCGGCCTTGCGCCAGCGCGATGCGCTGCTGGTGCAGGGCGCGCAGGACCGCCTGCTGGTGCGGTTGCGGCGCAAGCCGGCCACCGCCCGCACGCGCCTGACGCACGCGCAATTCGACGCATTGGATGCCGCCTACGCCACCACGCCCAGCACCGACCTCGAAACCTTGCGCGCACTGCCGCGCGTGGCGCAGCCCAGTTACGAAGGGCGCACCTGCGCCATCGCGCATGGCGCCCTCAACAACACCGCCGATGTGCTCGACGCCGACACCCCGGACGAGCGGTTCGTGCGCCAGCGTGAACAGGTGCCCGCAGACCTCATCGTGCTGGGTGGCGCGCCCGCCTTCCACACGCGCACGCTGCACGGCACCCTGTTCGTCTGCTGCGGCCCCGTGGCCGCATCGCCCATGCAAGCGGCCTGGGTGCGCCTCGATACCGACGCGCTGACCGCGCAGGAAAGACGCGTGCCTGTAGCGGGTTAGAAGCCCAGCCAGCGGCTCGCGCGTTCGGCGCCGATTGCGCGGCGCGTAAGGTAGATGCCCACGCAGCTGCCGAGCAGGCTGGCAGCCGACACGGCGAGGTGGAACAGCGGGAACCATTCGAAGAGACCCGGCACCACGGCGAACACACGTGCCGAAGCGCGCAACAGCACGCCGTGGATGAAGAAGATGCCGAAGCTGTATTGCCCGAGTTTCCACAGCGGCTTCGGCCACGGCAGCGCCCGCATCCGCAGAAACACCGCGATAACCGCGGCGGCATAGAGCAGGCTGCTGAAGCGCGTATCGGCGATGGCGAGTTCGAAGCTCTCGTCGAGTAGAAAGGCCGTCTCGATCATCTGGAGGGCCAGCAGCGTGACCGCCGCCATGACCGCCAGCCACACGTCATAGCGCGTCACCCACTGTGGGTGGTGCCGCACGTAGATGCCGAGGGGAAAGAGGCTCAGCCACATGAAGAAGGGCGTCTTGTTCACATGGAAAGGCATGTCGGGCCAGACGAAGATCTGCACGACATAGCCCACCGCAATGAACACGGCGTGCAGTGCGATGGTGCCCAGCATGCGGCCGCCGGTGCGCGCGGCCCACGCCATCAGGGGCAGCAGCAGATAGAACTGCAGCATCAGCAGGATGAAGTAGTACGGGCCGTCGGCCTGGCCGGTCAGCAGCTTGAAGACAATGGCCCCGAGGCTGCGGTCGTCGCTGCCGGGTTCGGCGCGCACGGCGGTAAGCGTGGCCACGGCGATCGACCAGATGGCGTAGGGAATCGCGATGCGCAATACGCGCTTGCGCACAAAGGACACGTAGTCGGCCCACGACCTGATCTCGATGGGGGCCAGCAGATAGCCCGAGAAGAACAGAAAGGTGGGCAGCGCGAACAGCGCCGCGTTGCGCGCAAAGACGCTGTACCAGAAGTAGGGCGCGCCGTCCGGCTGGTGCTGATAGCCCCATCCGAAGCCCGCCGCATGCGCCAGAACCACTGCGATAATCGCGATGCCGCGAAACGCATCCAGCGAGACATCGCGCGTCTTGGGCGCCGTCTGCGCGACTTCCGTGGCCGGGCTCACGGGGTCCACGTCTTGCGCGTTGCGCTGCGGCCGAGGCTGTAGCGCAGGTCGCGCGTGCGCTCACCGATCTTCTTCGCCGGCACGCCGGCCACGATGGTATAGGGGGGGACGTCCTTGTTGACTACGGCGCCCGCCCCCACCACACAGCCCTTGCCCAGTGTGACCCCCACAATCACCATGGCGCGCGCGTTTACGCAGACATAGTCTTCAACCACGATGGGCGCGGTAATGCTGCTATAGTCGGGCGACTGCGGGTCGTGGCCGCCGCAGAAGAGCGCGGCCTGCTCGCCGATATCGACATTGTCGCCAATGGTCAAGGTATGGCGGCCGTCCAGAATAGCGCGGGCGTTTACCATTACGCAGTCGCCGATGACGATCTGGCGCGGCCGCTTGAACTGTACGCCCATGTGAATCGTGCAGTCGCGCCCGATACGCGCGCGATAGACATGGCGCAGCAGGAAGATGCGCAGGCGGTTGCTGGGCACATAGGTCAGCCCGTAGTTCAGCACGTCGAGGTAGAACACGTAGAGGCGGCGGGCAATCGCGATGAGCCAGCGTTTCATACGGCATTCGACTCCAACATGGCGGCTGCCCCCCACCTGCTATCCCGTGCCGGGTCTACGATGCGCCCTCGGCCGACAACACCGCGCGCAGCGTGCGCGCCATAATCCAGATGTCGAAGAAAGGATTCCAACTGTCGATATAGCCCAGGTCGAGCTCCACGCACTCCTGCCACGTTAGGTCACTGCGCCCGCTCACCTGCGCCAGGCCCGTCATGCCCGGCTTCACGCTCAGCCGGCGGCGCTGATGCCAGGTGTACTGCTCGACTTCTTTCGTGGGGTGCGGGCGCGGGCCCACCAGCGACATCTCGCCGCGAAACACATTAAAGAGCTGCGGCAGCTCGTCGATACTGTAGCGGCGGATGAAGCGGCCCACGGGCGTCACGCGCGGGTCGGCGCGAATCTTGAAGATGGGGCCGTCGACTTCATTGTGCTGAGACAGCGTCTCGCGCTGGGCCTCGGCGTCGACCACCATTGAGCGGAACTTCAGCATGCGGAACTTGCGCTGGTTGCGCCCCACCCGCTCCTGGGCAAAGAAGACCGGCCCCGGCGAAGTGGCCTTGATGGTGACCGCGACCCCCAGCATCAATGGCGACAGGGCAATGATCAGCACGACCGAGCCGATGAGGTCGATGGCGCGTTTCAGTGCAAGCTGCACCCCATTCTCCGAGACCATCGCAAGCGACAGCATCGGCACGCCCTCGAGATGGTGCAGACGGCCGCGCGCCAGTTGCAGGGGGAACAGGTCGGCCACCATGCGCATCGAAACGCCCACGCCCAGACACAGGTCGGCCAGGCTCTGGATGGTCTCATACCGCGAGCGGATGGGCAGGCACACGTGAAACTCGTCGACCACATAGGTGTTCAAGATGCGCTCGGCATCATCGAACTTGCCGAGGCAGGGCACGCCCGTATTGTCGAGAAAGCGCATGCGATCCGGGTCATCGTCGAGTGCGCCGATTATGCGATAGCCGAACTGGGCCTGGTCGTTGAGCAGGCGGGCCAGTGCGGCGCTGCGCGTGTTGGCGCCCACGAGCACCACGTGGCGTGTGTTGTAGCCGTGGGTGCGCAACCACCACAGGCCAAGCATCAGCACGGTGCGCCAGCCGCCCACCAGCACCAGCATCAGCAGCCCGAAGTAGATGCCGAAGCGCGTATCGGGCTGCGTGCCCTGCACAAAGCTGATGATGAAATACACCACGATGAGCGTGAGCACCACGGCGCGCAACACGTAGTACAGGTGATGCAGCAGACTCTGGCGCCGGGTCGACGCAAACACGCCCTGACTCCAGCCCAGCAGAAACCAGCACGCAAAAAGGATGAAGTAATAGGGGGCGTTAGCTGAGACAAAGGGCGACAGCGTGGCCAGGGTAAAGTTGGCGCCCGGGTGCAGCGCGCCCGCCAGCAACGCGGCAAGCGTCAGCATCACGACATCGAGCCCGAACAGAAAGAGCACGACGAATTCGGTCTGTCGTTTCGTGAATTCCATATGACTGCTGCCCACAGTGCCGCCGCACGGTTTGCGGCGGTCTCGGGATAAGCCAGCGTGTGCGCGCAGCCGCGGGCGTGCTGTTCTCCCCTAAAGACGCACGGCGCCGCAGCCAGCCAAGCCTTCCTTCCTCACAGTCCAACTGTACCACATGCGAACGCGACGCGCAGGCAGCGGCCCGCGATTTCGCCGCCAATATTTCGCCACATCGTCAGGCCCCGGTTAGGTTGACGGTTCATTCGCATGGCCCGCTCGCCCTCTTCGTTCACACGGAATCTTGTAAGTCATTTCTTGGAAATGACTTAACTTTCGATGTCACGTGTGGCATGCGCTATGCCTCTTCCCTTTTCCAGCAGGCGTCCACTGCCTGCCGGAAAAGGAAGCCCACATGACGCGAACGTTGCCTCGATACGCCCCCCTGCTTGTGCTGCTGGCCCTGCTGTTGGCCCTGCCCGCCAGTGCCTTCACCTTTGCCACGGCCACCGCCACCCTCAGGCAGTACCCCGAGCACGGGCATCTGGCGTCCAATGGCGAGATTGGTGAATACGTGTTTCTGCCCAGCGCCGGCGAATACAATGTCGACGTGGTGGCGGCGGGCATGCCGATGGGGGGCATCTGGCCCGAGATGGCGCTGCGTGTTAACGGCATCTCGTACGCCACGCAGTCCGTCGAACACAGCGACTACCAGACCCACCCCTTCACGCGCTGGTTCGCCGCCGGTGTGCACCGCATCGGTGTGGCGTTTACCAACGACGACTTCGGCGGCGGGGAAGACCGCAATCTCCTGACCACCGCTATCACCGTGACGCCCGCCGCGGGCGGCGCCGCGCCCAGCCTCGGCAGCGAGGCGCAGTGGGTGCAGGATATGGCCACGCGCGAGCAGGACATTATCGCGGCCACGGCCGGCGAGATCGCCGCGCTGCGCATGGGCTCGGCCGAAGTGCGCGTGACCGACCTGCAGGGCAACCCCATCGACGGTGCCCAGGTCGAGGTCGAGCTGACCAGTCATCACTTCCGCTTCGGCGCGAATCTGTTCATGTTCGACCAGTTCGGCTCGAAGCAGCAGAACGACACGTACAAGGCCAAGTTCGCCGAGGTCTTTAACTTCGCCACGGTGCCCTTCTACTGGGCCTTCATGGAGCCGGTCGAGGGTCAGCCGGACTACGCGCTGACCGATGCCATGGCGCAGTGGTGCGAAGACAACGGCATCGCAATGAAGGGCCACGCCGTGCTCTACGGCGATGAACAGATGATTCCCGGCTGGGCCGACGGCACGCCCGACACGCCCACGCAACTCGCGCACATGGAAGAAGTGCTGGCGCGCTACCCGCAAATCGATACGTGGGACCTGGTGAACGAGCCATTCAACGCGCCCGGCATGGACTGGGCCGCGGCCTATCGCCGCGCCGATGCGCTGCGCCCGGCCGACAACCTGGTCATCAATTCCTACGGCCAGTTCTACAACGGGTGGACGGTGTTCTACGCCAATGCCCACCAGCAGTTTCACACCTGGCTTGAACAGGACGTGATCGGTGCCGGCGTCCCCTTCGATACCATCGGTATCCAGGCGCATGCGCCGCTCGACACCGCGTTCCCGCTCGAGTTGGTGCAGGCGCACATCGACCACTACGCGGCGCTCGGCAAGCGCATTCACCTGACAGAGTTTATGCCCACCTCGAGCGGTGCGGCCGTGCAGGGTGCGCCGTGGCGCAGCACGTGGACCGAAGCCGAGCAGGCGGCCTATGCCGAGGCGTTCTATCGCGTGGCCTTTGCCCATCCCGCCGTCGATGCCCTCACCTGGTGGGACGTGTGCGATACCGGCGCCTGGCTGCCGAGCGGCGGCCTGCTGCGCTCCAATCTCACAGAGAAACCGGTCTATACCGCGCTCAAGCGGCTGATTACCGAAGAGTGGCACACGGCGGAACAGGGCACGACGCAGGCGGGCGTGTTCGCGTTCGATGGCTACCACGGCGCGTACACCATCAACGTGTCGTACGCGGGCGAGACCGCCGTGATGACGGGCGCGCTCGAACCGGACGATGCGCTGCGCGTTTTCACGCTGGCGCTCGATATTGAACCGGAGCCCGACCCCGAACCCGAGCCGGAACCCGAAGACACCACGCCGCCGCAGCTCACCCTGCTGGGCCCCGACCCGCTCGTGGTCGAGGTGCTGCAGGGCTTTGCCGATGCCGGCGCGACGGCGTTCGACGAGACCGACGGAGACCTGACGGCGCAGATCGTGTTGAGCGACAACCTGGACCTGGGGGTGGTGGGCACGTACACGCTGACCTACAGCGTGGCCGATGCGGCCGGCAATACCGCGAGCGCGACGCTTACGGTGCACGTGGTGGATACGACGGCGCCGGTGCTGGCGCTGTTGGGTTCGGCGGCGATGACGCTTGAGGCGGGCAGCCTCTTCGTCGATCCGGGCGCGACGGCGCAGGATGCGTACGCGGGCGATTTGTCTGCGGCGATCACGGTCAGCGGCAGCGTAGACGCGGCGACCCCGGGCACGTACACGCTGACCTATCGCGTGGTGGACCCCAGCGGCAACGAAGCCACCGCGACGCGTACGGTCACCGTGACGGCTGCACCGCCGCAGGGCGCGCCCATCGGCCTGATTGGCGACCTCGACAACAACGGCCTGATCGAAGATTGGGACCTGACGCTGATGACCTATCTCGACAGCTGGGGCGAGGGTTTCCTGAACTGGATACTGCGCATGCGTGGCATGGCGCAGGTGGACCCGCGCCTGGCCGACGTCGACCAGAACGGCCTGCGCGATACGTGGGACGTGAACATCCTCAGCTTTGTGCTGAGCCACAGCGTGGAAGAGGCCAACATCGTACTGACCAATGAAGGCCGGCCCCTCGCGCACGTGGGCGAGATGCTCTACGAGTAGGCCGCAGCTACAGCACTTCGAGCGGATTCACCGGCCTGCCGTTGCGGTGCAGCTCGAAGTGCAGGTGCGGCCCGGTCGAGCGGCCGGTCGAGCCGACCCGCGCCAGCGGCGTGTCCGGCGCCACGCGGTCGCCGCGGTCCACCAGGTTCGCACTGTTGTGCGCGTAGCGTGTCTGCGTGCCATCGTCGTGGTCCACAATCACGATACGCCCATAGCCGCGCATCCAGCCGCTGTACGAGACGGTGCCCGCCTGCCACGGATGCACCGGAGTGCCGGTGGGCGCGGCCAAATCGATGCCCTCATGAATCCGGCGCTTGCCGGTAAACGGGTCGCGCCGCGGTCCAAAATCGCTGCTCAGCCGCACGTCGCCCCGCACGATCTGTGCATAGGCCGGGCCGGGCTGCGCCTCCTGTTCCCACCGGTCGAGCACATCGCCCAGCCAGGCCCGCACTTCGGGGTCGGCAAAGCGCTCGATGCGCGCGGCATCGGTCAAGCCCTCGGGCGGCCGTGTGCCGCGGCGCTCGAGGCTGGCCACGGCTTCGGGGCCACCGGCCGGTCCGCCGGTATCGGCCAGCGCATCATCGGGCGCCACGCGCGCCACCGCCTGAAACCCGCGCACCACCTGCTGCGCAGCCTGCGTCGCCCCAGCGCGTAAGGCGTGCAGCGGGCCTGTGTCCGGGGCTGCGGCGGGTTCAGCCGTGGGCGTGGTGAGTTGTGCGCGCTGGGCGGCGAAGTGGGGCGCGGCCGCGGCGACCTGATAAGAAGCCCGGGCGCGCAAGGGTGCAGCCGGGGGAGCAGCGCCGTCGGGGCGCGGCACCAGGGGGGGCACGATTTCGACCGGGGCGCTGGCCTGGGCCCCGGGCGCATGCTGCCCGACCGCAGGGCTCGCCAGCTCGCTCACATCCAATTCGTCGCCGGGGTAAATCAGGTTCGGATTACGCAGGTTATTCGCGCGCGCCACATCGCGCACCGCGTCGGCCACCTCTTGGGCCGAGGGCCGCGCACCGGTGGCTTCCATCTGCCGCCGCACGATGCGGGTCAGGTTGTCGCCCGGCCGCACCACATATTTTTCGGGCGCGGCGGCCGTCTCGCGGCCTTGCGCGCTGGCGGCCTCCACCGTGTACCGTGCCTGAGCCCGTGCCGGCGCCAGGCCGCGCGGCGGTGTCGCGGCGAGGCCCGGCGCGAACAGATTGATCTCGTTGAGGCGTGCACCCATTGCCGGCTCCGCTTCGGTTGGGGGCGTTTCGTTCCGCCGCTGCGCGGTGGCAACTCGCGTGCCGAATCGCAATGAATAGCGTAAGCCACGATTTGGAAACGGGTTGTGCTGTGTGTGCCGCTTCGGGCTGTACTGCGTACCGGGCAGAACCTGCCGGGTGACCGCACACTTTGCCGGGGTTCTGGGAAGCGCCGGCACCAGCCCGCTGTTACGACCCCGCCAGGAAGGAGAGCGCCACCATCGACCCACGTATTGGACTGTGTACGGCGTGTGCCCATGCGCGCGTGGTCAAGCATCCGCGCGGCGGCACGCCCTATTACCGCTGCGGCCTGGCCGACCACGACCCGGCCTACCCCCGCTTTCCCCGTCTGCCCGTGCTACAATGCGGGGGTTTTGTGCCGGCCCCGGAGCCTCCGGAGGAAACGCCATGATTGTGCCCTGGGAACGGCTGGATGCCGAAGCGGTGGTCGACTGTCCGTGGTTTACCTTGCGCGCCGAGACCTGGCGCATGGGCGACGGGCGCATGGTGTCGCCCTACTACGTGGTGCAGCCGCCGAATTGGGTCACCGTTATTGCGGTAACCCCGCAAGAGGAGGTGGTGCTGGTACAGCAGTTCCGGCCTGGCATGGGCGCCTGCACGCTCGAGTTGCCCAGCGGCTCGGTCGATGCCGAAGACACCGACCTGTTGGCGGCCATGCACCGCGAACTGCGCGAGGAGACGGGGTATGGCGGCGGCGCATGGGACGAATTGATCCGCCTGTCGCCGAACCCGGCCAACCACGCCAATCACTTCACGGCGTTCTTTGCACGCGGGGTCACGCCGCAGGGCATGCAGCAACTCGACCAGCACGAAGACATCGCCGTGCGGCTGGTGCCGGTGCCCGAGTTCATCGACATGGCCTACCAGGGCCAACTGCCGCACGCCCTTCAGGTGAGCGCGCTGTTCTATGCGCTGCCCCGGCTGCAGGGCGAAGCCTAGCGGCCCGTGGTGAAACGCATACCGGGCGGTCTCGCGCCGCCCTAATTATTGGGCGGGGGACCCTGCGGTTCGCCCCAGTCTTCTTCGTCTTCTTCTTCGGCGTAGCAGAACCACGGCCCCGCGCTGTACACGCCCTTGAGTTCGCTGTCGACTGGCGTGCCCTCTACCGACTCGACCAGGTCGAGCGTGTCGCCGATTTCCTGCGGCAAGGTGGCCCGCACATAGTCGAGCGCCTCGTCGTCTGTGCCGGCGCGCACCCCATAGCGGCGATAGAACGGGGTCGCCTCATCATCGGGCAGGGTACCCTGAACCAGCAGATCGCGCATGGGCGCGTCCGCGTCGCGTTCGTCATCGTACTGGCGGATATCCGCGGCGGCGTGCGGCGACCAGCCGTGTTCGTGCAACGCGTCGAGCACCAGCCCGCGGCACTTGTGCGCCGGTTCGCCCAGCCCGTGCAGGGCCCGCGCATGCAGCACCCGCGCCTGAATCCGGTGCTCGGGCGGCACGGCGTCGCAGTCGGCGGCCAGGGCGCGGTCGGCACAGGCCAGCGCCGCTTCGGGGTCTTCCGCCTCCGCGTAGAGGCCCGCCCGCACACTCCAATAGAGACAGGGGAAACCGGGGTCATCCGTGGCGCTGGGGTCGGTGCGGCCCAGCCAGGCGAAGGCCTCGGCGCGCTGGTCCTGGCGCGCGGCCAGAATGGCGAGGTTGAGAAAGGTCAGTTCCTCGGGCGCTTCGTCGCATTCCAGGGCCTGGCGAAAGGCGAACTCGGCCTCGGGATAGTGGCCCGTTTCCGAATAGTGGCTGCCCAGCATGTTCCACAGGGCCCACACCCCGGGGGCCTGGGCCACGCCTTCTTCCAGAATCTCGAGCGCCTTGTCGGTCTCGCCCAGTCCATCGTAGGCGAGCGCCAGAAGTTCATAGCCGCCGGCGTGCTGCAGTGCGATAAGCGTCTGCCCGGTCTCCAGTGCGCCGTGGGGATCGCCCTCGGCCAGTTGTTGGAAGCCCTGATCTACGAGTTGCCGTACGACTTTGTTCAGGTCCAAGGCTGTGCTCCTCGCGCCGGTTAGGCTGGGGTTCCGTCCCATGGCGTGCCCTCACGGTAGTGCAAGAAGCCTTCGCCATTCCAGAGTACATGCATACGCCGGCGCTGCCAGTCGCCGGGATTGATATAGAGGCCTTTCGTAAACGCAACGCGCTCCGGCGCATGCGAATGCCCGCACAGCACGACGTCGGCCTCGCCCGCGGCCAGCTTCGCCTCGGCGAACGCGCGCAGGGCTTTGGCCTCGGGGCCTTCATAGGGGTCGTGCGTGCCGAAGTAGGTGCGGCTGCCGTGGCTCACGCGTTGCGCCAGGGCCATTGCCCAGTCGGGATGCAGCAGCCGGAACGCGCCCACGACGAAGGGGTTACGCGCGAGCCGCTTGTAGCGGCGGTAGTTCACGTCGGCGGGGTTGATGCCGTCGCCATGCACAAAGTGCGCGCGCTGCGTGCCGAACGGCAGCGTCACCCCATCGGGGTGAATATGCATACCGAGGGTCTCGCGCAGGAAGCGGCCCGCCCAGAAGTCGTGGTTGCCGCAGATGAGGTGCTGCTCGATGCCGGCGTCGCGCCATTCGGCAAAGACACGCAGCACGTCGAAGTAGTCGGAGAAGATGACGTGGCGATACTCGAACCAGAAGTCGAAGAGATCGCCCAGACACACGACACGGTCGAACTCGGCGGGGTCGAAGCTGCGCAGAAAGTCCACAAAGGCGGCGCGGTCGGCAGCATGCGCGGGCCCAACTTTCAGGTGCACGTCGGCGAAGATCAGGGTGTGCTTCAAAGCGCGCCGGCGCGTTGGGGCGGCCACAACACGGCTACCGCTTCGCCAATGGCGCGGGCGCGCTGCACCGGACCGAAACGGCGGCTGTCCCGGCTGACGGCGCGGTGGTCGCCCATCACATAGTATTCGCCCGGCGCCACCTGCGCGGTATC
>CAYMLC010000024.1:9003-16871 GCA_964390765.1 uncultured Nitrospirales bacterium | reverse complement strand
GCATGACCTCGGGCGGCATCGGCGTGTGGCGCACGTGGCCGAGTCCCAGCCGCACCAGCCCCGCCGCGGCCAGCACCGCCGCATCGATGCGCCCGGCGTGCACCTGTTCGATTCGCGTGGGCACATTGCCGCGCAGGTCGACAATCTCCAGGTCGGGCCGCGCGGCCGCCAGCTGCAACCGTCGGCGCAAGCTCGACGTGCCCACCGTGGCACCTGCGGGCAACGCGTCGAGGCCGATACCGTCGCGCGTGATCAAGACATCCTGGGCCGGCGCACGCGCGGGCATCGCGGCGATACACAGGCCGGCCGGCAGCTCGGTGGGCAGGTCCTTCAGGCTGTGCACCGCAAAATCGGCGCGCCCTTCCAGCA
Source organism: uncultured Nitrospirales bacterium (assembly GCA_964390765.1). Classification (GTDB taxonomy): domain Bacteria; phylum Hydrogenedentota; class Hydrogenedentia; order Hydrogenedentales; family JAGMZX01; genus CAYMLC01. The sequence continues at coordinate 16,502 of CAYMLC010000024.1, read as the reverse complement.
GCGCCACTTCGATATCTTTCGTGAAGAGTCCCTTGCCGCCCACCTGTGCCAGTGGCACATCGCGAATCTTGTCGCCCCGCGTGCGGATGCGTTCGAGGGTGACCGTGACCCCGGGCGCCAGCGCACGCAACCGGTCCGCCACGTCATTCGACTGCGCCAGCGCCAGGGCGCTGCCGCGCGTGGCCAATACCAGCGAGCGCCTCACATCGACTCCTCGATTCCGAAGAGGCGCTTCACGAGGTGCAGCATCGGGCGGGCATCGGCGCGGGCGGCTTCGGCCTTCAGTTGCGTCATCGGGCGCTGGAGAAAGGCCTTGGTCAGCCGCCGGCTGAGATAGTCGATTTCGCGCTGCTGCTCGGGCGTCAGTTCCCCCAGCACCTTGAGCGACTTCTCGACCTCGCGCGCGCGAATCGCTTCGAGTTCGCGGTTCATGGCCACGATGGTGGGTTCGGCTTCGAGGCCCTGCAACCAGCGCATGAAGCGCTCGGTGTGGTCCTCGACCATCTCCCCACAGGTCGTCAGTTCGGTGCGGCGCGCGGCCAGATTCTGGTCGGCCATCGCCTTCAGGTCGTCGATGTCGTAGAGGTATACATTGTCGAGCGTGTTCACATCGGCGTGCACATCGCGCGGCACGGCGATATCGACCACCAGAACCGGCGCCAGCTGCCGTGCCTTCAGCGCACGCTGAAAATCGCCGGCATACAGGATGGGCTCGTCGGCGCCCGTCGTCGTCAGCACGATGTCGGCCCGCGCCAGGTGGCACGGCAGCGCGTCGAAGGCCAGTGCTTCGCCGCCAAACTGCCCGGCCAGCCGTTCGGCCTTGTCCACACTGCGGTTCGCTACAATCACGTCGCCCACGCCGTGGCTCAAGAGCGTGCGCAGCGTCTGCTCGCCCATGGCGCCGGAGCCCACGACCAGGACCGTCTTGTTGCCGAGGTCCTGAAAAATGGAGACGGCCAGCTCGACCGCCACCGACGGTACCGACACGCGCCCCTGCCCAATCGTGGTGTTCGTGCGAATGTCCTTCGCCACCTTGAAGGCGCGCTGGAAGAGGGCGTTGAGCACCTTGTCGGTCGCACCCTGCGTCTGTGCCGCCAGAAACGCATCCTGCACCTGGCCCAGGATTTCCGATTCGCCCACCACCATGCTGTCCAGGCTCGAGGCCACACGAAAGAGGTGCTCGACCACCTTGCTGCCCGCGTGCTGGTAGAAGTGCCCCTCGAGCATCCCCGGCTCGAGCCCGTGCCAGTCCACCAGCAGCGCCGCCGCGCGCTCGTGCAGGGTCTCGGGCGAGGCGCCTTTGGGGTCGTGCAGATAGAGCTCGACACGGTTGCACGTGCTGAGCGCGACCATGGCACAACCGGGCAGCCGCTCGCTCCGGTTGCGGTAGAAGGCTGCCAGCAAGTCGGGCGGGAGGGCCAGCCGCTCGCGCAGTTCGACCGGGCTCGTATGGTGGCTGAGGCCAAGGAGTGCCAGGCTCATCCCAGCCCCCCTTCGAAGAAGTTGTAGTTGGTCATGTGCAGCAGCTCGAGCACCAGATAGACGCTCAGCAGCGAGCCGAACCCGCCCACCATCAGATAGGCCAGCTTGGGACCACGCAACCAGCCTAGGGCACGCGCGTGGTAGCTGGCGGCGTAGAGCCCGATCATGCCCACGGAAATCAGAATCTTCGGTGCCACCCACCAATAGGGCGCCAGCAGTTCACTCGAGAACCAGGCCCAGAAGAAGCCCGCCCCCAGCGAAATGGCGAAGGCCAGATAACCGGCCGAGATCAGCCCGTGCAGCGCGTGGTCGAGCTGCTCGAGCGAGGGCAGGCGCTGAAACAGGCCGCGCGTCTGGCGCTGCTTCAGTTGCTGCACCTGGAAGATATAGGCCATGCCCGTGAGGCACACGACGAGCGACAGGGCATAGGCCAGAAACGCGAGTCCGACGTGAATTACCAGCAGCACCGTGGTCAATTCGCGTGGGGATTCCGGCAGATCCTGAATGCCGAACCAGCCGCCCATCAGCGCCAGCGCGGCCAGCGGCGGCAGGTAAAACAGCACCAGACCGCGGCGCTCTTCGTGGCGCAGCACAAAGGCCATGGCCGAGGATGCCGCGATCAGCAGCAGCATCAGCGTGTCGGCCACACTGGTGAAGGGCAGGCGCTGAAAGTGCACGAGCCGCAGCGCCAGCGTGAGCCCGAACAGGAACGCACCCAGATACGCAGCCCGTGCCCCCAGGACAAGTGCGCCGCGCCGCCCCCGCCCGAACAACAGCGCCTGCGCCGCGCCATAGCAGAAGGCGCCGACCCCGGCGTAGAAGAGTATGAAGATGACGTACAGCACGCGCTGCTAACCTTACCCGAGCCCGGCCTACCCGAACGGGTCGTGCCCAAATAGGCCTACCCGTGGCGAAACAGGGCACACGCGCCCCGCATGCCCGGCACCGGGATCATACGTTATCGCGGCTTGCGGCCGCGCCCCCGCCGTTATTCGCCCAGCGCGTGCGCGGCGACCACGGCTTCGTGAAAGGCCTGCGGCGCGTCGGTGACGTACCATTCGATGCCGAGGTCGAGCAGCGGTTTCAGGGTCTCGGGGGTAAACGGCTCGTGCCGCACCTGCAGCGCTACCCCGTATGCGGCCAGCGCCTGCCTGGCTTCGGCCAGATACGCCAGCGACAGCGGATAGCGGGGCGGCGGCCCGGCCGACGCCAGGGGCAGGTGAAACTGCAACTGCGACAAGCCGCGCGCTTCGCGTTTGAGCAAGCGGGCGAAGCGGCGCTCTTGATGGCGCGGCGGGCCGCTGATCCACGTCATCGTGCGCGCGCCCGGATAGAGGTTCATCAGCCGTTCGCAGGTGTCCCAATCCGGATGCACGAAGATGACGCGCGGACCGAGGTCCACCGCGAGAATCGCGTCGCGAATCTGTCCTTCGTCCACCGCTTTCAGATCGAGGTAGATCTCGCGCGCGTCGTCTTCTCGTACGATGGCAAACACCTCGTCGAGGGTGGGCACCTTCGCCCCCGCAAACGATGCTTCGAACCACGCGCCCGCATCCCACTCCCGCAGGGTCGCCAGCGGAATCTCCGCGATGTCGCGGTCGGTCCAGGGCGCAGGCGCATCGGTGGTGCGCGCGGGGGTCGCATCGTGAATGGCGACGATGTGGCCGTCGGCGGTGGTGCGCAAGTCGACTTCGGGCACGGCCCCCGGCACGCCATAGGCGAGGCGCAGGGCGGGCAGCGTGTTCTCGGGCGCTTCGTCGGCCGCACCGCGATGCGCCTGGAAATACACGGCCGGCTCGGCCGCGGAAGCGGCGCCCAACAGCAGCAGCAGGCTTAATACGGCGCTCATTCGTCGTGCCTTTCGAATTTGAATTTGCGCCCCCCTTCGGCCGCGGGTGGGCTCGGCGCGGCTGGGGCGGGCGCAGCGTCTTCGGTCCGGTCCTTGGTCTCGCCCGCATCGTGAAACTCGATACGGAAGATGCGCTCACCGTCTGAGCGGTCAACGATACCCGACGGCGGCCGCGCGCCCACACCCACGGCCGCTTCACGCGCTTCGGGCGGGGCGGCGGGCAAAGGTTCGGGGGGCGCGCCCGCCACGTATTCCGGCGGCGGCACGGGCAGCGGCGGCGCAGGCGCATCGGGCAATTGCCGCGGCAGCAGCGCACCTTCACCCTCACCTTCAACTTCGCCCTCGCCTCGGGCCACTTCCGCGCGCAGCGCCGCCGGCCCCAGCACGGCATAGTGCGCGTCGGGCAACAGCGCAGCCGTGTATTGGCCCGGCCCCGTGCGTTGGGCGTCGGGCGCCACGCGCCAGCCCAGGCCCGGCTGCCAGGCAAAGAGCGCCAGCGGACCCTGCCGCCCGTGCGGACAGACGGCCGCCGGCACTTCGATAACCACGCGCCCCGATACCGCGCGGTCCGCCGGGCGCGAGGCGGGCGCCACGAAGCCACTGAATGCCGCCACGTCTTCGGGCATGGCCGCCGGTGGTGTCCAGCGCACGGGGGCGCGCACGCTTACCGGGGCGTCGGCCTCGAACAGTACGCGGCCCGGCACCCCGGGCGGCCGCAATTGCACACGCCGGCCGAAAGCGCGGCGCGCCTCGCGCAAGACGGTCTCGCGCCCGAGCAGCGGATACTTGAAGCGCTGCTCGCGCAGCAGCGCGAACTGGTCGTCGAAGTGTGGGCTGTCGGGGCGCTCGCTGCTGCCGAAGGTCGCCACGCTAACGACCTGCGGCGGGTCCGTCAGCTCGACGGCCAGCGCATGGCTCTGGCCGTAGGTCACGCGCCAGCCGCCCGCATCCCACACGTGGTCGCTCATCGTAAACAGCGGACTGCCCGTCACGGCGCCGCCGACCGGCCGCATCGCGTCTCCCCGGGGCAGACGGTGCACCTCGCCCCATGGCACCTCCACCCGGTCGTATTCGTTGCGCAGCATGCGCGCCGCCGCGGCCGCCGCCTCGAGCGCCGGACCCGCCAGCCGCTCGTCTTCCTGCAGCGCCGCCGCCAGCGCCACATCATTGGCAAAGGCCCGGCCCGCCTGCGCGCGCAGTGCCGCCCACCACAGGTGAAAGAACGTCATGCCCGCACTGTCCACATCGGCTACGCCGTCCCATGCGCGCAACAGGTCGAGGCACGCGGCGAGGTCGGGATGGGCCGCACGCACCTGCTGTGGACGGGCCTCGGCCACGGCCAGCAGTCGGGCGCGCGCCGCCACCGCTCCGGGCACCACCGCGTCGAAGAGCATGGCCTGCATATCGTTGAGGGTGCGCGCACCGCTGCGCAACAGGTTGCGCACGCGCCGGCTGCGCGGATGGTCGGGGTCGGCGCTGAACCAGGCGGGCAAGTCATCTTCACCAAAGGGCGGCGCCGCGGTGGCGTGCCACGGGGGGCCGCCGCTGGCCTGCACGAAACCGGCCGGCGGATTGGTGAGTGCGGGCATCTGTGCCAGGGGCACGACCTGTTCCCACGCCGCCTGCGCCAGCCAGCGCTCGACCGGCTGGCGCCAGTTGGTCTGGCGTGCGCGCGCGGCGTCGGCCGCATTGAAGCGCGGCTCCGGAAACTGCCGCGCGCCGGTATGCGCGAGATAGCGAAACGCGATGTTGGTGCGGTCCGCATAGACCACGTTGAAGCGCGGCAACTGCATCTGTGCGAGCGCGGCGTCGAAGGCCACGAGCGACGGCGCCGCCCCCATGGCGAACAGTTGTGCCAGGCCGCCCAGCCGCCGGTAGCCCGCGGCCCGCCAGATGTAGAGATTGCCGCCGCGCCCCTCGAACACCGGCCCCGCAGGCTCGATCAACACCGGCACAAAGCGTTCTTCAAAACCGTTGTCCGTGCGCACAAAGTAGGGCTCGGCATTGGCCATTAACTCCAGGGCCACGGCCTGCTGTTCGAGGGGACCGGGGAGCGTCGGGTCGCCCGGGGCACGCTGCGGCCCCACATTGCGCAGCGCCTCCATGTCGGCGGTGTCGGCCTGGTGCGGCGTCAATGCCCAGGCGTGTTGCGTGCCCACACCCTGCACGATAACCGGCAACCCGCAAAAGGTGAGGCCGTGCACCCCATAGTCGCCTACGGCCAGGCCCGCCTCGTACCAGCGGAAGGGGCCCTCGAAATGGTGGTGCGCCGCCAGTGCCAGCAGGGGCACACCGCGGCTGCCGCGCTCGGCCGACAGGGCCCAGGCGTGGCCCGACTCGATGGGCGCCGGCGGCCGGTACGCGCCCGGCAGGTCAAAGGGTGCCTGCAACAACAGCAGCGCATGCCACAGCGCGAGTACCTCGGCCGGCTCTACCCCCTCGGCCCAAGCCGGTGCGCGCTCGGCGTGCGCGCTCAGCCACGCGTTGACACCCAACGCAAAGCCCTCGCACAGCGCCCGGGTCAGCGGGTCGGCCTGGTCCAGCGCGTCGCGCGCGATGCGCAGATGCCCGGCCCGGCGCGCGAAGGCGTCCCAGTCTGCGTAGGCGGGCCCCAGCACCTCGGCGGCGCGGCCCGCCGCCGCCCGATAGGCCAGCAGCATGGGCTCGAGATGGTCTTCGGCCTGGGCATAGCCAAAGGCAAAGGCCATGGCGCGCGGGTTTTCGGCCTGTACATACGGCACGCCCCACGCGTCTCGATAGAGGGAGGCCTCCGTCCACAACGGCTGCGCCGCCTGCGCGTGTGCGGCGCCCGCCGTCAGCAGCAGCGCCGCCAGCAGCAGCGCGGCCCGGCCACGCGCAAGGCTCAACCTTCGGCGCACGCCAGGCCCTCGGCGTCGTAGCGCGCCACAGCCGCCGCCACCACCTCGAGCACCGCCGCCACACAGCCATGGTCCATGTTGTCCGCGTTATCGCGCCGGTCGTGGTAATAGTCTGCGGGGGCGGGGTCCATCGCGGCCAGGCAACCCGCCCGCAAGCCCCCCTGCGTGGCCGCCGCGGCATCGCTCGCGCCCAGTGGAATCGTGGCGAAGGGCAGGTCGCGGCCCACATCGGCGCCTGCCTGCCTCAACAGCGAGCACACCGCCGGGTCGTGCGGGGTGATGCCGTTCATGTCGCGGTTGTACACCTTCAAGTGCGGCAGGTCGCGGAAGGTATCGAGCGCGACAAAGATGGTCTCGACACCCTGCAGTGCATTGCGGTGCGCCAGTGTCCACGCCTTCGCGCCACGCAGGCCTGCCTCTTCCGCACCGGTAAGGCAGACCATCAGTTCGGTGTGCTGCAGGCGCACCCCCGCCGCATGCAACGCATCGGCAAATTCAGTGGCCACAAAGCAGCCGCTCAGGTTGTCGTTGGCGCCGGGCGATACGTGGCGAAAATTGGTAAAGAAGAAGCCCAGTACGGCCGTGGGCAGGAAGACCAATTGGACGACGCCCACGATGAGCCAGACGCCCGTATACCCTTCGCTCCACGCGCCGCCCGCCAGCAGTACGAACAGCGCATCGATCAGCAACTTCATTACGAGACCGCCGAAACTGAGCAGCACGACAAGCGGAAACCAGCGCGGGATGTGATAGTTGTAGCGCCACTCATAAGCCGCATCGGGATGCGCGTTCAGGATGATGCGCCGCCGCACCGCGCCCGAAGGCCGCCGCACGCCCCAGACGTTCTGCGATTCACCCTTCGGAAAGAACGGGTCGAGAAAGCGCTTGTACAGCACCAGCTCGAACACCATCGCCGCCACGGCCAGGCCAGACAGCAGCAACGCCGCCACACCGTGCCACCAGTACGCCGCAATGGCCAGCAGCATGATGGTGCTGGTGACGCGGGGCAGCGCCATAAAGGCGAGCGGCGCAAAGCGAAACGTCTCTTGCTGCACGCCGCCGTCGCACGCGTTCGCCAGCCGTTCGCGCATATAGTCCAGCGCCGCGCGCTCACCTTCGCTGCCGGCGGGGCGCGGGCCGAAGCGCTCGATGACCTCGCGTGTGTGGCGCAATACGCCATCGGCTGCGGCACGCAGCTGGGGCGCAGAGAGCAGGCCAGGTGGTGCGGGCGTCTGCATGGTCATTCCTCTCGCGCTGGGGCGTCCACGCCGCCGGGTGCATCCGATGGC
>CAYMLC010000024.1:0-8993 GCA_964390765.1 uncultured Nitrospirales bacterium | reverse complement strand
GGGACTCGCGCACCAGCATACCGCGCGCGGTCACATCGATATAGCGCACCCGCGGCGTCGGCACCACGCGCGTATCGCTCCACGGATTGATCGGCGGCGCATCAGCGCTCGGTGCCGTCGTACTCAGCCAATAGTCGAGCGTTGTGTCCACCAGAAGCGTCCACAGCGTGCGTGCGTTCAGGGCACTGTCGAAGCGGTACGTGAAGGCGGTCGACCAACGCAGCGGCAGAATCGCGCGGCGTGCCGTTTGCAGCGTGCCCTCGCTCGCAGCGCCCGGCGCGGGCCGCGCACTGTCGAAGCCCAGGTAGCCATCGGGCCCGAAGCGAAAGGTGAAGACGGGCGGTCCCAGGAATGCGCCGGCCATTGCCGCGTTATCGGCCGGACCACGCGTCGCGAATACCGGAATCGTGCAGGCGCGTGCAGCCTCGAGCAGCGCGCGGAATTCAGCCGGTGCGCCGGTGGCCGTCAGGTTGCCGGTCAGCAACATGATCTCGGCCTCGTCGCCGGCCAGCGCGCGCAGCGGCGCACCCGCCGCCGCATAGTCACCCACGTGCGCCAGCACATAGTAGGCGTCTGGCGTCGCGCGCACGAACACGCAGTGGGCCGTCTCGTCACGCGTGTCGTCCGCCACCGCCGCCAGCGCATAGATGCCCGGGGCACAGTTGGCCGGGAGTGTGGCACGCACCAGCCGCCCATGGGGCGTGGGCCCCAGGTCCTCGACGCCCAGCATCGTTTCGGCGCCCTCCTGCACGAGGCGCAACGCGGCCGGCGTACGCAACAGCACCTCGAACGATTCGCCCGGTGCGGCTACGGCCGGCCGCAATTCGTGTGGCGCACGCAACAGCCCCAGCGTGCCGTCCGGCTCGCGCGCCACCGCCGCCACGGCCACGGCGCACCAGGCCACGACGCACACCGCCGCGCGCATCAATCGGGCTCCGGACGCCACGCGGGCGCCCATTCGGCGGCGGCGCTGTTGGTCAGGCGCACGGTTTGCTCGCCCTCGAACTGGCGCGCATAGAGGTCGCTCTGGCCGCCGGCGTTGCAGACGTAGGCCACCCAGGCTTCATCGGGCGACCACGTGGGCGCCCAGCACTGCGCGCCCGTTTCCGCGGCCAGGGGATACACACGCCCCGTACGCGCATAGACCACATGTAACCCGCGCTGCCCCGAGCGGAACGATTCAAAGGCCAACCAGTCGCCGCTGGGCGACCACACGGGATTCCAGTCGGCCGCGCGGTGATTGCTGATGTTCGAGAGGCCACGCCGGCCGAGCAGATAAAGTTCGCGGTCGCCGCCCGCGTTGCTTTCGAATACAAACTGCCGGGCGCGGGCATCGGGGCGCATATTCCATTCGACATAGGGGGCGGAGTCGGAATTGAGCAGGCGCAGCACGGGCAAGGTGTAGGAGGGCGTGCAGAGCAACAACTCGGTGCGGCGCGTGCTGCCTTCCGCCATCAGCCCGACCGCCAGCAATACACCCGGGCCCATGGCCTCTTGTACAAACGACTGCGTGTCTACACCCTGCCATTCGAACTCTTGGTCGGGGTCCAGGGCAAACATCAACTCGATGCCGGTCAGCCAGTCGGGCGTCAGCAGGCCTTCCTGCCCGCCCGCCCAGACCTCACATTCCCCACCCGCTGCGGGACACACCACCAGTTGCTGGCGGTCGAGCGCGGGCGTGGGTCCCGCCTGAATGGCGAGCCGCCGCGCGTCGATGGTCCAGCGTGGCGCGGTGTTATAGACAAAGCCCGTGTCGAGCGTCTGCGGCTCGCCGCCGTCGGCCGGCGTTACATGGATGGTTCGGCCCGGCCGGCCGGGCACCCGCGCGCTGAAGGCCAACCGCGCGCCATCGGGCGACCACACCGGCGCCTGGTCGTCGGGTCCGGGGCCCACGCGCCGTGCCGCGCCATCGGCCAGGTCGAGCAGATGCACCTGGCGTGCACCGGCGCTGTCTTCCGCGAGATACGCGATCTGGCCGTCGGGTTGTGCCAGCGCACAGAGCAAGAGCGCGGCGGTGTGTAGCGCGGAAACAAACATCGAAGCAAGCGCCTGGTTGATGCGGTGTCAGACAAACGGCGCCGCCATGCACGCAAGCACGGCGACGCCGCAATAGATTCGGTTGCGCCTAGCCTTGCAACGCGTCCAGCACCACCGCCTGGATGTCGCCCGCATTCAAACGGCCATCGCCGTTGGCGTCGAGTTCGAGCTTCCCGAACTCATCGCGCAAGACCGCATTCACGACCGACTGCACGTCGGTCACGTCTACCCTGCCATCACCGTTCACATCGGTCTGGCGCAGCGCTGGGCCCTCGGCCGTAAACGTAAACGCCGACGGCACCCGCACGGGACCGGCCACCGTCAACAGCGTGATGTCCACCAACCCGGCCGTACGCACGGGCGTCGTCACGGTGATCTCGTCGGGACCGCTGAACACGAAACGCTGCACGGGCACGCCGCCGAAGTTGATACCGATGATGTTGTCCAGGCGCGTGCCGCGCAACACAACCTGTTCGCCACCTTCAATCGCGCCGAAGGTCGGTGTGATCGAGGTAATGGCGGGCGCTCCATCGATAGTCACGACGGGGCTGAACACCTCCTCACCCGCAATGCCGCTGACCGTGACGGGGACAATCGAGAAGTACCACAGGTCGCCTGCGCGCGTTGCACCGGCTGGAATCTCGGGTGAATTCGTAAAGCCGCTGACCAACTCATTGTTGCGCCGCCAGAGCAAGAACGAATCGCCCTCGTCAAGAAAATCTGGATTGAGGTCAAATTGCGGATGGAAGTAGGTGTAGTCCGCCAGCAGCGAGGCCTCGGTCGGCACCACGCGATTCTCGGCGGGGTCGCCGCCATCGTCGGGCGAGGCCGCCAATTCGACATCGAGTGCCTGCGGTTCGGCAACAACCTCGCCCACTTGCACCAGAATATCCTGGAAGGCCTGTTCCGCGCCCAGCGTGGCCTCGACTCGCAGGCCGATGATCCCGCGGAAATCCGGGTCCGCCCGGAACTGGAAGAAGCCCGTGCCGTCGCCGTTGTCGACGAAGGGCACATTGGCAATTACGTCCGACGTGCCGACCAGCGAGGGCGCCGCACCGGCGCCGGGCGGCGCAAGGGCGGCCACATCGACGCGGACTTCATCGCCCGCATTCACGCGCGGGAAGGGTGCCGGCTCGAACACGAGGCGCTGCGGCACGTCCGGAAAGGCGCTCGTGAAGTCGCCTTGCGCGACGTTCAGCGTGACCCCTGGAATGCGGCCGACAGGATCGAAGATGGAGCCGCTGCCGTCCGACAGGCCGACGATGGCCTCCCGCGCCGATACGTTCTGATAGGTAATGCGGATGCCGCCGGTCCAGAACAACTCAAGCTGCGCCGTACTGGTGGGCGGCACCGAGTTGCCACTGATGCGCTGGTCGGGCACTTCGCTGAAGGTCACCACGAAGCTGTCTTCCATGTCGCGCGTCCAGATTGTGCCGCCGCGGTTCGGCGCCAGGTCGCTGAACAGGAACGAGACGCGCGGCGAGCTGAAGTGCGCCGGCAGCGACGGGAAGTTCTCGAGTGCCAGGCCCTCGACATCGGTAAACGAAACGAACCCGTTGGCGGAAATTTCGAGTGCCGAGAACGAACGCCCGAAGAAGGGAAAGCTGCGGCGCGACGTGGGCCGCACCGAGATGATCTGGTCGTCGAGGAAGGTGAGGAACTGCGCCCCATCGTCTCCGCCCACCTCGAGCGGAACGGGCAGCCGGCTGACATTACGGCGCACCGTGGTCTCGTATCGATTGAGACCGATGGGCCCATTGCCGCCGATGATTTCGGACGTGGGCGGACCCGTGGGCGCAAAGGTAATCTGGCTGAACTGCAGGTCGAAGGGCTGCTGCGTCGGCGAGGCCGTACCGAATGCTTCGGTCAACTCGACCAGCGTATCCGTCGGCACGGAAGTCACCTGATAGCGCAGGGCGGCGCCGGCGGTACTGTCGGTGAATGCGGAATACAGATACTCCACGCCCGGCGCCACGTTGCCGTCGACAGTAAAGAATTCGTCGGTGCTGGCGATGAGCTCGCCCCCTTCCGGTCCCGCGGGAAACGCGTTGAAGTTGCGTACAAAGCGGTTGCTGAAGGGCCGCACCGAACCACGCTGCGTCAGCACCAGCACCGCCACGGGATTGCCACCGCCATCGATACCCGGCAGCGCCTGGAAGTTCGTGCCGGTAACCGGAGGCGTGAAGATTTCCACCGCCTCGGCCGCCGTCGTCAGATTCAGGCGCGCGTCGAAATCGAGGCCCAGCAGCGCGGCCTCGGCCGACATCGCGAAGTACACGTCGGTCAGGGTGGCCACGAGGAACAGCGTGCGCTGTGCGCCCCAGAACAGGTCGGCCGTCGTGCTGATGCCGAACGGCGCGACTGCCTGGCCGTTGAAGGTGTCGCCATCCGTCAGCAGGTAGGACATCTTGTTCAGGATGCCGCTGTTGATATGCACGCCACCGTTGTCGAAGGGGAAGTTCGGGTTGAAGAACAGGGGGCTGCCCACGCGGTCCGGGTCGCCCTTCACGGGCGGGTCGGCCATATCGCGGATGCCGCCCGTGCCTTCCGGGTCTAGCAGCAGCGCATCGCGCGTGTCGATGTCTTCGCCCAACTTCCAGCGCGCGCGGTCCGAATCGTCGCCCCGCCCGTTGGTCAGGTCCACAAACTCACCCCAGATATCGCTGAACGATTCGTTAATCGCGCCGGGGATGCCGAAGTAGATGAGGTTGCTGTTGGCCTGCGTTACGCCGTGAACCATCTCGTGCGCGATCACGTCGTCTGTCGTCAGCGGCACGCCTATGCCAATCTCTTGCCGCGCCGGGCTCCAGAACGCGTTGAAGATGGGCAGCCGCACCACGGCGCGAATCTCGCCGTCGCGGTTGATTTGCGAGGACTCGAACCCGTGCTCGTTCAGGAAGAAGTCGTACGTCTCGCCCAGCACGTCATAGGTGAGGTCTACGTCTTCGATGCCGGTCGGTCCCTGCCCTTCCACGCGGGCTACGGCACCCGTCAACTGCGAGCCGGCATCGTCGATGATCACGCGGTTCAGCATGCCCTGCGAAGTCTTCAACGACCACTGCCATACTGCGGTGCCTGCATGCGCGTCGACCAGCACACCTTCGAGAACCTGCGGAAAGGTCAGCGATTGCACGTGCGTCTCGTAGACGAGCCGCATCGGACCCGACATACCGAACATCGGTGGATACCAGATCTTCAGTTCCGGCTCGCGCACCGTTTCCAGGCGGCTGACCGGCACGCCTTCGTGCGCGGCCGCGACCGCCGAGCGCGCCGCCACGCGGGCCGCTGTAACGCTGATGGCCGGCGTGAGCGGCAAGTCGCCGTTGTCGAGCACCGCGTATTCGGTCAGCAAGTTGCCGCGCGCCTGCACCAGGTTGCCGTTGTTCCACGTGGTCGCCGTGGCGCCGCCACCCATTACCGGCACGCCGGCATAGGTCTGAACAAAGCGCTCGACGCGCCGGTCCGCATACGCGTTGGTGACAACCGGTTCAAGGGTTGCGCGGGGGCTGGTGAGGCCGAAGGCGGCCCCGTGCTTGTCGAAGTACGCTTCGCCCGAAACCGCGGTCCCGCGGCTCAGCGCGCTCTGGGCGCCCACCGCCACCATGCGCAAATACCCATCTTCGCCCCGCTGCACCACGGGCGACTGCAACGCGCCGTTGGGCGCAATGTCTTTGTAGACACTTGCCACTGCCTCGGCGACCGGCGGCTGCGCGGCCGCAACGCCGGGCAGGCCCAGCCACACTGCGCTGCTGCCCAGGCAGAGCACCATTAAGACAAGTAGACGTGCCGGCTTCGGGGCCATGCTCGAACTCTCCTGGGGCCGTGCTTCGGGCGCATGCCAAGGGAGGGACGGGCTGCGGCACTGGCGCGTTTGGAGTGTCTTGACCCCCACGGCTGCCCAGCAAGCCCAACTCTTGACAGGTTTTCCGAATTAACCCCGTCTGCGGATGGCGTGCAACAAGCATGCGCACACCCGGCCGCAACCGCGCTAACTTCCCGTGTTGTTTCGTTTTACTCCAGTTTACGCAAACAAGTCAAGGGTTCCACGGTCGCACACCTTCCATAATGCGAATACTGGAGCAACTCGCTGCCCCCCCCAGTGCTCAAGTGCCCGCACCACGGCGCCGATAGATCTCGCGCAGGGAAAAACGCAAGGAACCACCCCCGTGTTGAACGCGCTCAACCTCAATTCGCCCGCAGCACTCGCAGCGCCCGGACCGAGTCCGCGCGCGGTTGCGGCGGTGGATGCCACGCTCGGGCTCGACCCCAGTGGCAGCACCCCGTTGCGGGCGATTGGGCGCCTGCGGCCGGAAGAGCAGGCGGACTTCGCACAGATGCTGGCGCGCTTGCTGCAGCAGGGCGTGGTCGGCGCCGAGACGCGCGAGGTAGACGGTCGTGCGTATACGACCTTTGTTGACGCCGGCATCGCCGCACCGCCCTGGCTGCGCGATGCGCCCCCCTACCGCACGCTCGACTTGCGCGCCTAGTCGCGCGGCTCGGCTTCGCCGCCCAGAACGCCGGTCAAGACGGGGGCGACCTGTGCGGCGAGCACCTGTGCGCCCAACTCGGTGAAGTGGCAGTCGTCGTAGAAGAGGCCGGGCTGCCCGTGCATGTTGGCCACGTCGACATAGCGCGCGCCGTGCGCGATGGCCCCGCCGCGCAGCACCTCGTTGTATTCCTCCATGTATCGGCGAAGCGCGGCCAGCGCCAGATAACGGCCGTCTTCGAGCCAGCCGAACCAGCACCGCGCCTCGATGCGGGGCGACAGGTCGCCGGCCCAGAGTACGGGCTGTCCCACCAGCAGCAGGGGCACGCCCCGCCGCCGCGCCGCTTCCGCCAAGGCCTGCACGCGTGCCGCGTACGACTCGGTGCCCACCCGCTCGAGCGGCACCTGGCGCACGCGTTCGGCTTCGGCCCGGCGCGCACGGCGCACGGCATATTCCGCGCCGGCATCGCCCTCGACCTGCGCGGGGTCGGGTGCCGGGCGGCGCAGGGTATGCCAGAGCTGGATGGTATTGGCGCGCGTCCACCACGGCCGGTGCTCCCGGCGCGACACGGCCGGCGGATCTGCGGCGCGGCGCGGCGCCGGCGCAAAGCGGTCGAAGTCGATTTGGTCGCGCTCACCCGCGAGGCTGCGCCACAGATCATTGACGCCGGTCTGCACCACGAGCGCATCGGCCTGGCGCACCAGTGGACTGTTGGCAATGAACTGCACGTGGTCGCGCGTGTCGAAGCCGCTCACCGCGGCAATGCCCGCCCACACCCGCCGGTCCAGCGCACGGGCGGTGGCCCCGGCCGCGCCCCACGCCCACGTCTCAGTATCGTCGAGATAGGTGCACTCGGTGGTGCTGCCGCCAATAAACAGTACGCGCAGGGCATCGCGGGGCGGCGCCTCGGGCGCGCGCAGGCCATTCGCCCGCGTCGTGTACTGGCTCGGCCCGGTAATGCCCGCGATGTAGCGGGGGTCGGGCTGGAAGGTCTGTTGCAACTGCGGACCGCGCGTGTGGAAGAAGCGTGCCTCGGGGCGCAGGCGCGCATCCAGATACCCCGCGCCCGCTTCGAGCAGCGCCACCGCCAGCACGCTGCTCAACACGAGCAAGACGGCATCGCCCGAGGCGCGGCGCAGGGCCGCGCGATGGCGAGCCAGCATATACAGCGCGGCGCCCATCGCCAAGGCAATCAGCACACAGCCGGCCCATTCGATCGTGCCGGTGGGCCGCCAGCCGCTGGTCAGCGCGGCCAGCGTATCGGTCGCCAGGACCGCCGGCACCGAGAGGACGAGAAAGGGCCCTGCCGCCCGCCGCACGGGCTAGGCCTGAATTCCGGCGCCCGCGGGCAGGCCCGTGGCGGCATGCGCCTCGAGCAGGAGCGCGGCGTTGCGGGGGCCCTGGCTATTGCGCACCGCGTCGCTGAAGCGGTGGGCATTGCGGCGGAAGGCGGGCTCGTGGACCACGCGTTCGATGGCGCGGCGCAGGGCCGGGCCGGTCACCGTGCGCGGGGCCAGGCGCAGGCCAAAGCCGAACCGCTCGGCACAGCGGAAGCCCACCATCTGTTCGAGGTGGCTGGGCAGCGCGACCATAGGCACGCCCGCGGCCAGCGCCTGATAGAGGCTGGTGTTGCCCCCGTGAAAGACCTGCGCCACGCAATGCCGCAAGAGCGCACTGCCCGATGCGTAGGTGGCGAAGCGGAAGTTGTCCGGCGCCCCGGCGATGGTGGCCTCGCTCAACTGCCCGCCGTGCGTTACGAGAAAGCGGTAGGGCATCTCGGCCAGCGCCGGATAGACCCGCCGCATGAACGTCTCGAACAGGCCCGTCGACCCCATGGTGATATAGACATTGGGTGTGCCGTCGCCCAGTTCGTCATACCACGCGGGCAACGCAGTGCTCGGCTCGAAGACGACCGGCCCCACAGTCTGCCATTTTGGAAACGACTCGAAGTGCTCTTCGAACTCGGGCAGGTCGGGCGAGATGAGCGGGATGTCGCGCAGCAGGTCGACGGCATCGACCTGGCGTACACCGTAGCGGCGGTACACGCGCCCGCGTACGCGGCGCAGCATCGCGAAGTCCCACACGCGGATCAGTTCGCGGTAGAACGAATAGGGACGCACAAAGTAGGCATTGTAGGCATTCAGCACGCCCGCGGCCGGTATGCCCGCGATATGCGCCGCCGTGCTTGTGGCCACGCTCGCATCGCCGACCACGCAGTCCGGCTGTTCCTCACGAATCACGCGCAGCACGTCTTCACAGATTGCGTCGAGCGGCGCCCAGTCCTGGCTGCGGAAGCTGTCCCACACGGCGCGCGCAGGCCCCTGCTGCTGGAAGCGGTCCCACGCCATGTGTTGCTCGGGCTCGAGCACCTGCACCACGCGAAAGCCCGCGCGTTCGGCCAGGGGCAGCTTCGAACGCGGGTGGTCCTTGTCGGCCCCGGCGAACACCACTTCGTGGCCTGCCTCGCGC
>CAYMLC010000023.1:14256-17336 GCA_964390765.1 uncultured Nitrospirales bacterium | reverse complement strand
GTGCGGCCGTCGTACGACAAGTCGCAGTCGAGAATCTGTCCGGTCGGCGATGCGACCAGCTCGACCGGCTCGCAGCCCACGGCGTGGGGCGAGACGACGTACAGCCCGCCGCCCGGCCTGAAGCCCGGCCCAGCAGGCACGCTGCTTGGTCTGCTCACCGAAGATGGTCACGTTGCCCGGGTCGCCGCCAAACGCCGCAATGTTGTCCTGTACCCACTGCAAGGCCGCGATCATGTCGAGCAGGCCATAGTTGCCCGAAACGTTCCGGTCGTTCTCGGCCGACAGGGCGGGGTGCGCCAGAAAGCCCAACGGCCCCAGCCGGTAATTAATGGTAATGGCGATGCGGTCGCGCTGCGCGAAATTCGTGCCCGCGTAGAAGCGCAGCCCGCCATCGCCGTTGGTGTAGCTGCCACCATGAATCCAGACCATCACCGGCAAGGGTTCGGCGATGGCGCCGGTGGGCCGCCAGATGTTCAGGTACAGGCAGTCCTCGCTGGAATTGCCGCCGCCATTGCCCTGCACACACTGTGGCCCAAACGCTACCGCCTGCAGCGTGCCGCCCCACGGCGCCAGCGGTTCGGGCGCGCGCCAACGCAAATCGCCCACCGGCGGCTGCGCATAGGGGATACCACGAAACACCTCGACCGGCGCGTCGCGCCCCTCGACCAGCCCCACCACATCGCCCGCCGGCGCCGGCACCACCGCCGTCATCGGCGGACACCCTGCGAGTGCAAGAGCCACAAAGCATATACCCAGTCGAATGTATCGATATCGCATCTGCCTATTACCTCACCGTTTAGCGACCTCACCGTTTCCGGATGCAGGCGACAATATGACAGGTCCCTGAGCGGCCGTAAAGACAGCCGCGCCCTGGCGGTTCGCACGGGTGCGAGTCGAGAAAAAGAAAAAGCCGGAGGCGCGAGGCCTCCGGCCGGCGTGATTGGGGTAGGGGAGCGGGGTTGCTTAGCCCTCGAATTCAACCAGGATGTCGTTATCGACGGCTATGGCGCCGCCTTCGAACGCGTTCTCTTCCGCGGCCCAGTACTCATTCCATGACTCGACGGCGCCCACAAGGTTGGCGGTGCCATCGTCGACGACCACGGTCACATCGTCGCTTTCGACAAAGGGGCTCCACCACAGCTCGCTCTCGATTTCCTCTTTGATGCGCCAGTCCACCTTGACGGTCTGCACATCCACGGATTCGGTGTACCAGTCGTAGTCGCCGGGATACCAGGTGTCGACATAGGGGTCGTACGTGTAGGGGTCGAGGCCGGCGTCGATGGTCAGCTTGTTGCGCACTTCCGTTACGCCGCGCACGTTGGCCGCAATATCATGGGCTTCCGCGCGTTCGCCGAAGGTGTCCACCTCGCCGCTCAACCGCGCGACGCCGTCATCGACCTCCACCTTTATTTCGAAGGCATTGGTATAGGGGTTGGCCGCCAAGGCGGTTCGAATATCGGTTTCGACTTCGCTGCTTGCGCGCTGGTCGGCCGGCATCACATCGAGCCGGTCGCACACGTCGATAACGCCCACTGTATTGCGCGCGTCGTTCAACGCGGCGCGTTCGGCGGCTGCGGACTCGACCGTGCCACGCAGCGTGGCTACACCCGCATTTACATCCACGTCGACATTGGGCGCCATCACGCGCGCGTCGTAAATGAGGGCGCGTTCGATGCCTTGCGCTATGGCACTGTGGGCGCGCGGCTCGTACTTCGTATCGCGCAGGGCTTCGTCGCGCGCCCAGCGTGCTACGTCAAGTTCTTCACTCTTCACGTCGTCTGCACCGGCCACATAGGCGTTGGCCACGGCAAAGCTTCGCTCGACCGCACTGCCCACGGTGCCGCTCAAGTGCACCACCGCATCGTCGACCGACACATCGACCATGAGGTTATCGACGCGGATATCGTTTTGCAGCGCTTGCTGTACCTCCGATTCGATTTCGGAGTCGGGTCGTAACGAGGTGTATTCGATTTCAATATCATCGTTCACACGCTTTACGCCGCGCACGCCCTTCGCCACGTTCATCGCGAGTTCCTGTTCCTGCCAGGAATCCACGGTGCCGCGCAACGTTACCGTGCCATCATCAACCATTGCCGACAATTCATAGGATTCTGTGGCCGGGTTGCGCAGGAGTGCTGCCGCTACGTCGTTCTCGATCGCGTTATCGGTACACGACTCTTCCGGCGATACCCGGACCTGGTTGATTACCCCGGTAACACCGCGCACCGTCATCGCGTGGTCGGCCGCACGTTCCTTGGCGAGAATATTGGTGACCGTGCCGTCAAGGGTTACGGTGCCGTCCACCACTTCAATTGCAATGTCCATAGCATCGACTGCCGGATCGTAAATGAGTTCATTTTCGACAGCATTGCGTATTTCGATGTCGGTGAGCGCCGGCTCATCTTGCGCCGCAGCCAATGGTGTCGCCAGCATGATGGCGAGTCCCAGCATGCTCGCGAGCGCTACCGATACGAGTGCGTAATGAGATTTGTTTCCGCGAAGATTCTTCGTTCTTGCTTGTGTCATGGT
Organism: uncultured Nitrospirales bacterium; assembly: GCA_964390765.1. Taxonomy (GTDB): domain Bacteria; phylum Hydrogenedentota; class Hydrogenedentia; order Hydrogenedentales; family JAGMZX01; genus CAYMLC01. The sequence goes on along the minus strand of CAYMLC010000023.1, from coordinate 14,807 downwards.
GTTCCTCCGGAGCTTTCAGGGATACACATCTTCCTGTGTGGCGGAGGTGCAAATGAGATGCCAAGCTCCATCAGGGGCAGCCGGGAAGTTGCGCGACAGAAAGCTGCGCCTGTGTGAAGTTATGAAACGCTGACGTGCGTAGCGCCTTTACACGCGAGCTACGCGGCCGCCACTTCCTGGCGAAGGCGGTTTACCAATGCACCTTCCAGGATGGCCTCGCGTTCGAAGGTGGACAATGCATGGGTCGTGGCGATTTCCTGGCCTTCGCATGACCAGATAAGCGTATCGCCCGCCTGCAGTTGCTCGCGCAGGTTGTTGACCTTCAAAATACTGCCCGTCTCCAATTGCTCGTACTGCTCAGGCTGCACAAAGGTGAGGGGCAGAACGCCCCAGTTCGCCAGGTTCTGACGATGAATGCGCGCGATACTCTTTGCGATGACTGCACGCAGGCCCAGTTGGCGCGGCGCCAGTGCCGCATGTTCACGGCTTGAACCCTGGCCATAGTTCTCGGCGCCGGCAATAGCGTGGCCCGTCTGTTCGTGTTCCCGGCA
>CAYMLC010000023.1:4142-14246 GCA_964390765.1 uncultured Nitrospirales bacterium | reverse complement strand
GCCACATAATTCTCGTCTACATCGCGGTAAGCGAATTCCGAGATCGCTGGAATGTTACTGCGATACGGAAGCACATTGGCGCCTGCAGGCAGGATTTCGTCGGTCGAGATATTGTCGCCGACTTTCAGAATGACCGGCAGTTCCAGGCTGTCTGGCAGTGCTTCGAAGGCCGGTACCTCGCTGATATTCGGACCCTTTACCAATGATATCCGCGTCCGCTGCTCCGGGGCTAGCGGTGGCATGAACAGGTCGCTGTTGACAATTGGGTGCTCTGGTTCCGCGATGGCATCGTGGCGCAGGCCCAGTTCCCGCGGGTCGGTCACTTTTCCGTGGAGTGCGCTGGCTGCGGCGGTCTCGGGACTGCACAGCGCCACCCGGTCTTCGCGCGTACCCGAGCGCCCGGGAAAGTTGCGCGGAACGGTACGCAGACTCAGTTTGCCGGTGGCGGGCGCCTGGCCCATGCCGATGCACCCATTGCACCCCGCCTGGTGCAGTCTGGCACCCGCATGCAGCAGGGCATTTACATGCAGGTCGCGTGCGAGTGTTTCTAATAGTTCGCGTGAAGTCGGGTTGATATCGAGCGAGACATCCGGATGTACCCGATGGCCTTTCACGATGTGTGCCGCGATTGCGAAGTCGCGGTAGCCGGGATTGGCGGACGAGCCGATATAGGCCTGTGAGATAGGTTCCCCCGCCACTTCACGCACTGGGCGCACCTTGCCCGGACTCGATGGCATGGCGATGAGGGGTTCCAGTGCGCGCAGGTCGATGGCGTCGCTGGCGTCGTAGGTCGCGTCGGCCTCGGCAAATAGCGGGCGCCAGTCGTGCTCGCGTTTGTGGCGGCGCAGGTAGTCGCGCGTTTCGTCATCGGAGGGGAAAACGGTGGCGGTGGCGCCCAATTCCGCCCCCATGTTCGCAATCACGTGCCGGTCCATCACACTCAGCGACTCGACGCCGGTTCCGTGATATTCGATGATATGGCCCAGGCCACCCTTTACCCCGTGGCGGCGCAGCATCTCGAGAATGATATCTTTCGCACTGACCCACGGCGGACAGGTACCCGTCAGGTGAACGCCCATGACCCTGGGCATCGGTAAGCGGAACGGCATGCCAGCAATGGCCATCGACACCGCCAGGCCACCGGCGCCAATTGCCAGCATGCCCAATGCGCCCGCGGCGCAGGTGTGGCTGTCCGAGCCCAGCAACGTCTTGCCCGGCACGCCGAAGTGGGCCTGGTGCACCGGATGGCTGACGCCATTGCCCGCGCGGCTGAACCACATGCCCAGCTTCTGGCAGGCCGACTGCAGGAACGCGTGATCTTCAGCGTTGCGGCTGTCTTGTTGCAGCAGGTTGTGGTCGACATATTGCACCGAACATTCAGTGCGCGCAGTGTCCAGCCCCAGCCGCTCGAGTTCGAGCATGACAAGCGTACCCGTCGCGTCCTGCGTGAGGGTCTGCGCAATGTGCAGCGCTATCTCTTCGCCGGGTGTCATCTGGCCTTCAACCAGATGCGATTCGATGAGTTTGTGTGCGAGTGGTTTCTTCATGCGCTGTACCTCTTATCCTGTTGCCCCGCGCGAGACGCCAGGCTCGAAGGCGTCTTTAGGCTCCCGCGCGCCCAGCAGTTTCGGCAGTTGACGCAACACTTCGTCGGCCTGCGCACTCAGTCGCACACCGGCACGGGCCCAGACTTGCTGATGGCGCTCCGTGCTGTTGCCGGCGATGATGATGTCGGGTGCGTTTGGCGCCAGGTCGCGCACGTACAGCGCACCCTCGATGGGCGCCAGCTCTTCCAGGGAATCATCAAGTAGGGTCAACGCGTAGCGCTGCTTGCGCAGCAGGTCCAGCATCTGTGCGCCGGCCGACACGGTATGCACATTCCAGCCTGCCTGTAAAAGCACATTGGCAAATTGTGCGCGTCGAAATTGGTTGCCGCAGGCGACGAGGGCCCGCGTCGATTGCCCATTCATAGCTATACCTTACTTGGCGTCGCCGTGTGCGCCGCTCGTTATTCGCTAGACCTGCAAGGTATATGCCACGCGGTTTTTAAGATGATATTGCGCAGGGCTGTATAGGCTATACCCGCTTGTACAGAACCTATACACCTTCACGCTCGGTGGCGCGCCGGTGTTCCCAGCGCGCCAGCTTGTCGTACAGCGCCTTGCGGCTGATGCCCAATGCCTGCGCGGCGTGGGTCTTGTTCCCGCCGCAAGAGCGCAACATACTGCAAACAAACAACCGCTGTGCTTCGTCCAGCGACATGCTGAGCGGCACAAAGACGCCGCTGTTGGTGGCGCCCCGGTGGTCGGCAGCCTCGGCTGTGCGCTCGTGTTTCTGTCCCCCTTGCCAGGTCCAGGCTGTGCTTTCGGGCTTCACGGGGGGCGGCGCCGGGGCGTCATCCTCTGCCAGGTTCTGCACGCGCGGAGGCAGGTGCTCCCGTCCGATTTCGCGGCCGTCGGCGTTCAATGCGGCCTGGGCGACCGCATTGCGCAACTCGCGCAGGTTGCCTGGCCAGTCGAAGTTACACAGACAACCCATTGCTGCGTCGCTGATGCGCCGCGGGTCGAAGCTGAATTCTTCGCAGAAGCTGTCGAGAAAAGACTCGGCCAGCGGGGGAATGTCTTCACGCCGCTCGCGCAGGGGCGGCAGGTGAATGCGTAGCACCTGCAAGCGGTGCTGCAGGTCCGGGCGAAAGGCACCCGCGGCCACGGCCTCGCTCAAGTCGCAGCACGACGCGGCGACGATGCGTACATCGGTGTCCACCTCGCGCGTGCCCCCAAGCGGGCGGAACTTGCCGCTTTCCAGCACGCGCAGCAGGGCTACCTGTACGGCCTCGTCCATCGTTGCGATTTCGTCGAGAAAGAGCGTGCCGCCCCGGGCGTCGGCGAAACAGCCTTCCTTCGCCTGGGTGGCTCCGGTAAAGGAGCCTTTCAGGTGTCCAAACAATTCGCTGGCCACGAGTTCGCTGCTCATCGTGCCCGTATGCACGGGCAAGAAAACGTTGTTTGCCCGCGGGCCACGGTCGTGGATTTCACGCGCTACCAGCTCTTTACCGGTGCCGGTCTCGCCCACGATCAATACCGGCAAAGGGACATTGGCCGCCTTGTCAATCGCCTCATAGACATCGCGCATGCCCGCGCTGCGCCCAATTAATCTGCCGTGCCCGGCGGATTGTCGCTCAGGGGTGGATTCTCGTTCGTTTATAGTCATGACCCGTTGCTCCCCGTTTGCCGCCGCGCCGGTGTGCACTCGGCTCGCGGTTATCGTACGGCACAGATACTATGGTCAGGTAAGCAGTACGCCGCGCAGTTGCTGTATTACCTGTCCTAGAGTGTAGCAACCACCCTGCTCAGACTATTTCCTCCACGGCTATTCTTCACACGATTCGCGGCATTCCGGGCTACAAAAGCCAAGAAGCCCGAACGCTATGCTGCGTACGGGCGATGGAATGCGGCTGCTGGGTGGAAAGGCGCTGGGTCGCCGGAGACTACGCGCGGGGACGTGCTTCGGGGTGGTCGTCGGCAAGGCCGACGCATTGCGGTGGCCTCGCGTGCGCCCAATACGGTACGGCTACCAGTCCTGTCATTCGGGTGCGCGCGCGGGTCTAGCTACCCACACAGTAGCCGTCCTCTGTTCCGTCGGCGGGGCAGTAGCGATAGCCACCGGAATTGAAGAACTGAATCAGGCGCAGCAGTTCCGACAGATTAATCTGCCAGTCCTGCGCGCCGTAGTCGCTGTCATGAGGGCAGCAGATCTGATCGGGGTCGCCGGGTGCGTAGCCGTCTTCCGAGTTCGACTGGCATCCGAATCCACCTACGTTGAAGAACTGAATGACGCGCAGCAGTTCACCCAGTGCGAAGGCGCCGTCGCGGTTCTGGTCGGCGCTGTGCACCGTCTGCGCGCATGCGCGCAGGTCGCCCAGGCACAGCGCGAGGTCCTGGTCGCGCTGCACGAAGCTTGTGCCGTCGACCAGGGTTGTGCCACTCACGCCGTCGCCGTTGGGGCTGGTGCTCCATTGAAAGAGACAGGGCGAGTCGTCGGTCGCGTAGATGCCCACCCAGGTGCCGGCGCCGGTTCCGAAGATGCCATTGAAGGCGAAATCATAGCGGTATTCACGCAGGGCAATGCCGTTGCGGGTAAAGGTCTGGCCCGTGGCCGTGCGGGTCACACGAAAGACCTCCGGACCCAAGCGGCTGATCACGTTGCCGGGCGTGCCGCCGGCATCCCCACGCAGCAGCACTTCGAAGGTGCGCTCCGACGGCAGGCAGTCCGCCCCGGTACCGTCGACGAAGTTGACGCCCCAAATCGACAGGGCGGAAATCGGTCCGGTGCCACTGGCAAGCTCGAGACTCAGCGTGAGTTGGCTGGTGCCACTGGGGCTCGGCACCCACGCGTCGTCTTCGTTGGGAAAGGGTGCCTGGCTTACCTCGGCCTCGTTGCCGCAGGTTTCCGGGCGGGGATTACCGGTCAGACAGATATCATCGATGAACCACGTGTCGGCGTCCGATTCGATCAGCACCGACCCGATACTGGTGCCGCTGAGCGTGATCGCCTGCGCCTCGCTGTCGAGGACGCGATTGACGAAGGAGTCGACGGCGCCACCCGGGTCGAAAGCGGTCGCCGTCAGCAGCGTATCGTCGCCCAACCCTGCGGCGAGAAAGCGCAACTCGGTTACGGGCGATTCAAAGACCAGACGCTGCGGCCCTTCGGGTTCGGCGCCATCAGTCGTCGTCGCATTCTTATCGAAAGCCAGCGCGTGCGGGCTCGAGAGCCCCGATACGGGCTGTTGCTGAATGTCCAGGATGACGCCGCCGTCCATGGCGTTCGGCCCCTCGAAGGTGACCCCCGTTTCGAAATAGCCGCCGACCAGTGGGGCGGCCGCCACAAAGGCCGTTGGCTGGCCCGGCGGCACTTCTTCAAAGGTGATGGGGGTCAGTGCGCCCCCGCATTGCGCGTAGGCGGCGGCACCATTCGTGAGACACAGGACTGTCAATAGCCGTACCGCGTGCATGGTCCCTCCTGCGTTGCTGCCTCGGGCTAGGGCGCGCCGGGGCAGTAGCCGTCTTCCGTGTTGCTGCCCGGACACAAGTTGTAGCCATCGGAATTGAAGAACTGAATCAGCCGCAGCAGTTCCGTGAGGTTGATGGTCCAATCCTGCGCCGCGTAGTCGCTGCTGTGCGGGCAACAGCCCTGGTCGCTGCCGGCGGGCGCATACCCGTCTTCGGTGCCGCCTTCACAACCAAAGCCGCCGGTATTGAAGAACTGAATCACGCGCAGCAGTTCGGACAACGAAATGGCATTGTCCGCGTCCTGGTCCGCCGTGTGAATCGGGCCCCCACATGGCGACTCGGTGTCGAGACAGAACGCGAGCGCCAGATCGTTGGTGTCGGGGTCCGGGTTCTCCGCGCGATACTCCGCTTCGCCCGCAAAGCGAATCTTTGCGTTTCCCGTGCCCAGCGCCGAGGCCCACACCAGCGCACAGGGCGCCGCCCCTTCGCGCGCAAACGATACCCATCCTTCGGCCAGGTCGAGTGGCGTATCAAGAGCGAAGCTGATTTCGTAGAGTTGCCTGAAACTGCAGCCGGTGAAGCCGCACTGGCCGGTGAACCGGTCGCGTGCCGTCACGGTCGCCGTCACGCTCTCCTGGCGCAACAATGTGCCCGGCACACCGCCTGTGCCCGGCGCATAGAATTCGATGTCGAGTTCGACAAAGGGGGCGGCGCAGTCATTGCCGGATTCGACCAGAGCTGCGTAAAGACGCCCGCCGGTAATGGGTTCGCTGAGGCCGCTGAAGTCGTCGGCGTAGCGCTGGTCGTCAAAGAGGTTACTGGAGACAAAGGTCGTGCGGTCGGCCTGGTCGGGGCGCTGTCCGAAGGCGGATTCGGCGGGGCATTGCAGGGGCTCGCCTGCGTCGCCAATCAGGCAGTAGCTCAGTCCGCTGGTCAGGTTGCGCGGCTCGGTCAGGTCTGCATTGGCCGCCACGGCAGTACCGGTGGGGCTGCCCAGCCAGAAGGCTTCGCACGCATCATCGTCGAGCCGGTAGATGCTGACAAGCCCCGTGGGAATGAGCAGCGGCGTGTCGAAGCTGACCTCATATTGATACTCAACGACGCGTTGATTGCCCAACGGAAAGATGCGCCCGGTCGGGGTGCGCGTTGCGATGAACTCGTCCTCGAACAGCACGGCATCCGGAAATCCGTTCGAGGTCTCCCAGAAGCCGACACTGAATCGTGTGCTGCTCAATTCGCACGGGTCCAGCTCACCATCCACCTCGAGGCCCCACCAGCGCACGCCTTCGATGGGCAGGCGCGCTTCGAAGGCGTCGAAGTAGCGTTCATCCGGCACGCCCGAGGGATAGAAGGCGTAGTCGTCCAGCGGGCCGAAGGGCGGCTTCGCGGCCGATTCGACCGTGGCACAGCTTGGCGCCGTGCCCACAAACGGCTGGATGCAGAAGGCGAGGTCGCGCGTCGTGCGTGGGTTGAAGCTGCCTTGGTCCAGCGGCGACACCACATAGCTGCCATCGCCATCCGGACTGGTGCCCCAGGCCCAGTCACAGGGTTGGTCGTCTGTGGAGACAATCGCGATCCAGCCACTCGCCAAGTCCACGACTTGATCGAAGCGGACGGAATAGCTGAACTCGCGAAAGGTTTCGGCGCGTGTGAACAGGGAACCCGTCGCCTCGGGGTTTGCCGTCAGGCCGGTGCGCGCGGCAACCAGCGTTCCGGGCTCGCCGTTGTTGTCTGCATAGAAGCGAATGTCGAAGGTGCGCGGCTGTGGCGAACAATCTTCACCGTCCGCATTGGTGTTGTGCCCCCACCAGCGCACGCCGGCGATCGGCAGCACGCTCGAAAAGCGGTCGTAGGCGACCGCCCCGGCGCGGACGCTACTGGGTTCGAAGGCCCATCGGTCATCGTCGCTGGGGTAGGGGGCCTGTGTGGTACCGCGGTCGCTTGCGCACGCCTCGGCCAGGGGATTGCCCGCGATGCACAGGTTGTCGATAAACCATTCCACAGCGCTGGACTCGACCGTCACATAAGCGATGCTCGGCGCGCTCACGCTCAGCGTGATGGCGTCGGTATCCATGAAGTCGTTGCGCGTGTCGACTTCGGTGTCGTTGCGGTCGAATGCGCGCAGCATCACGATGGCGCGCGCAGGTGCGGCCACCCGTAGCTGCACGCGTGTCACCGGCGTGTCGAAATCAGCCCGCAGCGGGCCCACCGCTGTGCCGCCGCTGTCGATGGTGGCCCCGGGATTGATGGCTATCGCATTCGGAAACGACAGCCCCGTGACGGCCGTGTTGTTCACATCCCGCAGGACCGGACCGTTGCTGGCATCGGGCGGCGAAAAGACGACGCCCGTTTCCGCAAATTCGCTACGCAGCACCGTGGCCGCGGCATACGTCGCCGGCACGTTGGCCACGGTGTCAAAGTCGAGTTCGACACCGTCACACTGCGCGCGGGCCTCCGTTCCAAGTGGGCACAGTATTCCCAGTAGGCACAGCATCAGGGCACTGATAAGAGGGGGGACGCGCATGGCCGTATTCCGTAATCGCGAACAGGGTCATCTGCACGTAGGCACGCGCTGTACGCCCCTATCCAAAAGACAAACAGCCGCCACACTATAAAAGCGCGCAAGCACACGATCAAAGACACGGACCATGGCTACGTCAAACTGGGAAATGGCCTACTTGGGGGTGGGGGCGCCGGGGCGTGCTTCGGGGTGGTCGTCGGGAAAGCCGACGTCGTCGGGCACGTGGAGCGGCACTTCGCCGGGCTCGGGCGCGAGGCTGACGTGGGCGTGGCGACGGCCATGCGCGACCAGGGCGCCGGCCGATACGAACATCAGCAGGCCGTAGAGCGCGGCGGGCATGGCGATGTCGGCCGAACCGAGCAGGGTCAACGTCACGGTCAGGCCGATGGTCGAATTCTTGATGCCCAGTTCCATGGCCAGGGTAATGCCGTCGACATGGCTGTGGCCGGCCAGCTTGGCGATTACGAATCCGAGGGCGATGCCGAGCAGATTGAGTGCGATGACCGAGGGTCCGGCCTGGGCCAGCAGCGTGCCCAGGTGGTCGCGCGTCTGATAGACGATAAGCACGACCAGCGCGATGAGCACCAGCATGCCGAACGCGCCGACGGCCCCTTCAAGTTTACCCGCCAGCTGCGCTTTCCAGGCGCGCAGGCCCATGCCCAGCATGACGGGCAGGAACACGATGACAAGCAACATGGCGATGGTCTGCCCGACCGGCAATTGCAGGGGCTGCTCGAGCGTCTGGTCGGTGAAGAGTTGTATGGCGTAGTTGGTGAAGAAGGGGATGGTCAGCACGGTGATAAGGCTGGCGCCGGCGGTCATGAGAATAGACAGGGCGAGATTGCCCTTGGCGAGGAAGGCGAACACGTTGGAGGTGGTGCCGCCGGGACAGGCCGCGATGATGACAATGCCCACGGCAATCGCCGGCGGCAGTTGCAGCGCATAGGCCAGCGCAAAGCCCATTGCCGGCATCAAGACAATCTGGGCGATGGTGCCGAAGATGAGCGCCCGCGGATAGTAGACCACATTGTGGAAGTCGCGCGGCCGAAGCGTAAGCCCCACGCCCACCATGATAATGAAGAGCGAGATGGGCAGCCCCACCTGTATCAGCGTATTGCCCTGCAACGCACTCGCCAGAGTCGATTCCGCTTCGCCGTTCATGCTGCTCTCCTGCCCGTGCCTGCCACCGCTGTGGCGCGAGAGCTTGCCACGTGGCCCCGGGGCGCTTCAAGAATTCTGCGAAACCAGGGTCGAAGGGGGTGCTGCATCGCGACCGCGTGAGGCGCTAGACTCCCCGCTGCACTGGAGGGGAAACCATGCCGCCAAATTTGAGTGCACTGTGCACCGGGGCGCTGACACCGCGCACGCGCGACCGCTATCTCATCGCGATGAGTGCAATCTTCTGGGGCCTTATTCTCTTCTGCTGGCTGCTGTATCCGCCCGAGAACAACCACTCCATCTGGTCGCACACCTTCAGCTTCTTCGGCAGCTGGGACGAACAGCACAGCCCGCGCTGGTGGTGGGTCTTCTCGGTGGCCATGGTCTTCTGGGGCGTGGCCATGCTCCCGCTCATCGCCTACCACTGGCGCCGCCTGAGCCCTGTTTCGGTCTGGGCCGCCGGTGTGGGCGCGGGGTTGTTCACCGTCGGGGCGTTGGGCACCCTGCTCGTGGGTATTTTTCCCGATGCGCGCGGCGAGGTCTTTGCCAATTGGCAGTGGAATGCGGACCTGGCCGCCGACGTGGCCCAGCGCAATGCGTGGCGTTGGACCGATGCCCACGAGAAGGCGGCGATTCTGTGCTTCGTGGGCTATGGACTGGGCCTTTTCTGGTACACCGGGTGGTGGATCGCCAACCAGCTGCGCGGGACCAAACGGCTCCCCTTCGCGGTCATCTGGCCGCTCAAGCTGTGGCTGGCCGTCTTTGCCCTGGCCGCCTACAACCAGGTCAGCTGGGCGCTGCGCTACGAGCAGATGAAGGCCAATGCCAAAGCGGCGGGCACGCCCATCGGCAGTTCGTGGGGCGAGTCGCTCAACACGATCTATGCCTTCCCCCTGTGGGAAAACATCATCGTGTACACGCTCTTCATCGTGCTGGTCTGGTTCACGCGCACCTTGCCCACCGCGCCGCCTACGTCTCCAGCTGCGGCCCCGTCTCGGTAAGCGGCCGCAAATCGCGCAACGGCGCGCCGTGGGCAATGAAGCGCTGCACCATGTGGAAGGCGAGCGTCGCCAGCAGCACGGCGGCGATGAGATTCACCAGGCCAGTCACGACCATCGTCAACACGATGAGCGCCATCTCGAGATGCGTCACGAAGATGGGCTCGTCGTCGTGGCGGGCCAGCCAGCTCTCCAGTGGGCGAATGCGCCCCCGTGCCCATTCGCGCGCATACAGGCGCACCGGCAGCTTGTCGAACACGTCCCACCCGAGCCGGAAGAGGATGCCGCTGAACACGGCCACGGGGATATAGCCGACCAGGTCTTGCAGCGCCAGGAACTGCACGAAGGCGAACAACGCCATGGCAATGCCGGACACGCGCGTGGCGGCGCCCTCGCGCAGCGCCATGACCGAACGCTC
>CAYMLC010000023.1:3779-4132 GCA_964390765.1 uncultured Nitrospirales bacterium | reverse complement strand
GGCGGTGGCGCCGGGGGTTCCGCCGACGAGCGCGACCAGCCCCATCGCGAAACCCTGCGCACCCAACTCGCGGTTGGGTTGCGAGGTGTGACCGGTCAGCCGGTCGAGGATGCGCAGGGTCAACAGCGAATCCATGTAGCAAAGCAGCGCGATTTGAACGGAGAACGGCAGCGCCACGAGAAAGGCATTGAGGGGCAGCGCCGGCAGCCAGTTCTGCTGCACCAGGCTGAACAATGCGCCGATGCTGTCGAGCCCCTGCGCCATGTAGACGGTCTGCACACCGATGCCGCCGAACACGCACACAAAGGTCATGATGAGCAGGGCGAACAACATGGCGGGGAAATAGATCGCCG
>CAYMLC010000023.1:1242-3769 GCA_964390765.1 uncultured Nitrospirales bacterium | reverse complement strand
AGTGGGGGGGCGGCAAAGGTGAGGCCGAAGGTGGCCGCGGCCACCAGCAGATTCAGCAGCAGGCCGCCTTCGAGCGGGCCATCCTCGTTCAGCCCGAGCAGCCGTCTACCCTGGCTTATCCAGATGATGACCGCGATGCCGTTCATGAATCCGCTGATGACGACGTTTGGCACCATCTGGATAAACCGGCCGATGCGCACAAGACCGCCGAGCGCGAGCAGGCCCGCCGATTGCCAGAGCACCAGGTTGAAGAAATGCACCGCACCCAGTGCGCCGCCGCGCTCTTCGGCATAGGCCACGGCGCCGGCCATCACCACCGCCGCCAGCGCGCTCATGGGTCCCGTCGGGCCCGACACCTGCACGCGTGTGCCGCCCAATGCCGCCGCCACCAGCCCGATAATGCACGCGCTCAGCATGCCCGCAAACGCGCCCCGCTCCGACAACACGCCAAACGCAGCGCTCAGGCTGAGCGTGACAATGCTGACGCTGAGCCCGACCGCCAACTCGGAGACAAAGTTCGCGCTTTCAGTGTTTGAGGCGTGGGAAGACATCGCGGTCCCGGAGGCCAAGAAGAGATGGCGCAGTCGCTCACCAGGAGCGCGCAGGCTAGCAAAGCGGTGCGCTCAGACGCGAATCGGCTGACGCCGCTCCAGCGCAACCTCGATGCCGTTTGCAGGGCGCAGGCTCGCCGAGCGCCCGTAGCCGATCTGCTGGTGCGGCGTGAGGGCGACCCGCCAATGCTGGGCTAGGTGCGCCAGGGTCAGCACGCCTTCGGTCCAGGCGAAGTGTTCGCCCAGGCAGATGCGCGGCCCGCCACTGAAGGGGAAGAACGCGAACTTGGGCAGTGCCGCCTGGAAGGCGTCGGTCCAGCGGTCGGGGTCGAACAATTCGGGATGCGGGTAGAACCGCGGGTCATGTTGCGTCAGGTACGGGCTCAGCGCCACGTGTGCGCCCTCGGGCAGCGTATAGTCGCCCAGCGGGTAATCCTCGAGCGCCTGCCGCATGAACAGATAGACGGGCGGGTAGTGGCGCAGCGCCTCCTGAAACACATTGCGGCAGTAGCGCAGCCGCGGCACGTCTTCAAAGCCCGGCGTGCGGCCGCCCAGCACGTGGTCGACTTCGGCATGCAGCTTCGCCTGAATCACCGGATTGCGCGAAATCTCGTACCACGCCCAACTCAGCGCAATCGCCGTCGTCTCGTGTCCGGCAATGAACAGCGTCATCGCCTCGTCGCGCAACTGCTGGCGCGACATCTCCCCGCCTTCCTCGTCCTGCGCCATCATCAGAATGCCCATCACATCCTGCATGACCGAGGCCTCGCGCGGATGCGAATCAATCAGGCGATAGGCCACCTCGTTCAAGGTGCGCACCGCACGGTGGTAGCGGCGGCTGCTGACCTGCGGCGGCAGATAACGCTGGAGCGGGGCCGTCGGCGAAAAGATGCGGTCGATGAATGACGCCATCAGCGCTTCCATCGCCTCGGCGATCGTGTCCATCTCTTCTTCCAGCACCGAGCTGAAGAGCGAACGCGCCACCACATTCATGGTCAGGCGGTTCATGGCGGCCGCGATGTCCAGCCGTGCGCCGTCTTCCCAGTCCGCCTCGAGCTGGTGCAGGCAATCGGTCATCTCGCCGGCGTAGCGCGCCAGGCACCCACGGTGGAAGGCCGGCTGCATCAGTTTGCGCTGGCGGCGGTGCATCGCGCCTTCGCTGAAGAAGATGCCCCAGCCGCCCGCCTCGCGCAGTTGCTCGGCTATCCAGCCCTTCACGAAAACGCGGTGGTCGCGCTGCAGAATGTTACGAATCAGTTCCGGCTCGTTGACGATGTACATCCACGCCGGGCCAAAGCGTACCCGCACCAGGTTGCCGTGGGTGCGCGTCATCCGCTGCAGATAGGGCAGCACGCCCTCGCGCATGATCGCGCGCAACTCGGACAGGGGATAGGCCTCGTCCGGACCCGGCGGCGCAGGCAGCTGCCAATGGCGCCCGTGCACAGTGAGACGCGGCAGCGGCGTCGAGTCTTTAGGCGCGCGCGGGCGGTCCGGGGTCAGGAGGGCCATGGTGTCTTCTCCTCAGGCCACCGCCTGCGGCAGGGCATTGTTTTCAATTAGCGTGCGCAGCTGCGCCTCGTGTTCGCGGAAGGAAACGGCGCGTGGCTGCAGAAAGCGCAGCAACAGCACGCCCGAGAGATAGGCCGAGAGGAAGCGGGCCTGCGACGCCGGCACCCCCAGCGTGCCGTGCAGGTGCTCGAGGTAGCCTTCGATAAGGGCGCTGAACCGGTGGTCGGCGCGAAAGTTCACCTCGCCCGCGAGGCGCAGGTAGTCGTTGACCACCATGTACACCTCGAAGTAGGCGCGCTCGTACTGCTCGATGTGCGCGAAGATCGCCCCGACCTTGTCCACCAGCGTATCCGCCTGCCGCAGCGCCCCGCCCAGGCGTTCGAGCAGTTCATAGACCTGTTGTTCGACCATCTGGCGAAACAGGTCTTCCTTGCTGTCGAAGTAGTGATAGACGAGTCCGGCGGAGA
>CAYMLC010000023.1:0-1232 GCA_964390765.1 uncultured Nitrospirales bacterium | reverse complement strand
GATGCCGAGTTCCTTGGCCAGATGCTTCATCGAGAGGGCACCGAAGCCGCGGCGCGCAAAGATGCGCAGCGCCTTCTTCAGCAGGGCCTGGCGATAATGCTGGTGGTCGACAATCTTGGGCACGGTCCGGGTCGGCTCCTGTTATTGATTGAACGTTCAATAAAATAAGCCGCCGCGATGCCCCTGTCAAGCCCCTACCCAACGTGCTCTCCTCACCACCGCGGCGCAGTCGGGGCCGTAAGCGAGGAACGCGCATGAGCGGGCGCACCGCTACCCTCCTGTTAAGTGGGCTGGTGCTCGGCAAGCTGGTGCTGCATCTCCTCCTGGCCGGGCGCTACGGCTTCCATGGCGACGAGTTGTACTTCGTGTCGTGCGGCCGCCGCCTCGCCTGGGGCTACGTCGACCATCCGCCCTTCGTTCCCTGGCTGGCCTCGCTCTTCAATCCCGTGGCGCCCACGCAGGTGTGGCCGCTGCGCATCCCGTCGGCCATCGCCGGCGCCCTCACCGTGGCCGGAACCATGTTGGCCGCGCGCCGTCTGGGCGGACACTTCTGGGCCACGTTTCTTGCCGAACTGGCGGTGCTGTGTGCGCCGGTCTACCTGCAGATGAACGCCATGCTGAACATTCCCACGTTCGAGCAGGTGTTCTGGGTGGCGCTGGGCCTGCTGCTCATCCAGCGCGTGCAGACGCAAGACGCCCGCTGGTGGCTGGCCATGAGTGTGGTGGCAGGGCTTGCACTATTGAACAAACACACCACGCTCTTCTGGGGGCTCGGTGTGGCCGTGGGGGTTCTGGCCACACCGCTGCGCCGCGATCTGCTTACGCCGTGGCCCTACGTCGGCGGGCTGCTGGCACTCGTCCTCTTCTCGCCGCACCTCGCGTGGCAATACGCCAACGGCTGGCCCAGCCTCGACTTTATCCGCCATCTTCAGGAAGACGTGCTGGCCGATATTCCGCGCGCGCTCTTCCTTGCCGGCCAGGTGCTCTACATGAACCCGCTCAGTTTCGTGCTCGTGGGCGCGGGCCTGTGGTGGTACTTTCGCGCGCCCGCGGGCCGTGCGCACCGCGTCCAGGCCTGGCTCTTCCTCACGCTGTTTGCGCTGCTGCTCGTCCGTCAGGGCAAGCCCTACTACCTGGCGCCTGCCTACCCGCTCCTGTTTGCCGTGGGCGCGGTGCAATTCAAACGCTGGACGCGCCGGCGCTACCGCTGGCGCTGGGGCTACGCCGGCGCG
>CAYMLC010000022.1:12844-17751 GCA_964390765.1 uncultured Nitrospirales bacterium | reverse complement strand
AGAGCCGGCGCGTACCTTTATTCTCGAAGCGCTGCGGCAGGGCAAGCACGTGGTGACCGCGAACAAGATGCTACTGGCGCACCACGGCGAAGAACTGCACGAAGCCGCCGTGGCCGCTGGCCGTGCCCTGCGCTACGAAGCCGCTGTGGGCGGGTGCATCCCCATCATCAAGGCGGTACGCGAAAGCTTGAGCAGCAACCGGATTCTGCACCTCTACGGCATCTTGAACGGCACCTGCAACTACATCCTCAGCAAGATGACCTACGAAGGCAAACCCTTCGAAGAAGTGCTGGCCGAGGCGCAGGCCGAAGGCTATGCCGAGACGCCGCCGGACCTCGACATCAACGGCGACGACACGGCGCACAAGTGCCAGATTCTGGCGTCACTCGCCTACGCCACACGCGTGGACTACCGCGCACTGCTGGTCGAGGGCATCACGCAGATTACCGCGCTCGACGTGCAGTACGCGCGCGAGATGGGCTACGTCATCAAGCTGCTGGCGCGCGCCGACGCCGATGGCGAGACCCTGGCCGCGCGGGTCTGCCCGACGCTGGTGCCGGAAGACCATCTGCTGGCGGCGGTGCGCGACGAGTTGAATGCGGTCTATATCGAGAGTGATGTGGCCGGGCCCACGCTGCACTACGGGCGCGGCGCCGGCCGGCTGGCCACGGCCAGCGCGGTCATTGCCGACCTCATGGACATAGCGCGCAAGGGCGACGGCCCCTTCGAGCCGCCCTTCCTCTACAACCGCGACCTGCCCCTGCGCGACCCGGGCGCGCTCGAGGGCCGCTACTATCTGCGCCACACCGTGCTGGACCACCCGGGCGTACTGGGCCGCATCTGCACCGCGCTCGGCGAGCACGGGGTCAACATCGCCTCACTCTTGCAACGCGAGGAAAGCGAGGATGTGCCCGCGCATATTGTTATCATGACCGATGCGGCCAAGGAGCGCGCCGTGCGCGACGCCCTGGCCGCCATCGACGCACTCGAGTTCACGCGCGAACCGACCCAGGTCATTCGCGTTCTGTAAGGAGGACCCCCATCATGCGCAGCGGACTCATCCAGCGGTACCGCGACTACCTGCCGGTCACCGACAAGACGCCCGTTATCTCGCTGCACGAAGGCTCGACGCCGCTTATCCCCGCGCCCAGGCTGTCGGAAGCGGTGCACCCGAAGCTCGCGTTGTACATCAAGTTCGAGGGCCTCAATCCCACGGGCTCGTTCAAGGACCGCGGCATGACCATGGCCGTATCGAAGGCCGTGGAAGAGGGCTATCGCGCGGTGATGTGCGCGTCGACCGGCAACACCTCGGCAGCGGCCGCCGCCTATTCCGCGCGCGCGGGCATTCGCTGCGCCGTGCTGATTCCCGAGGGCAAGATCGCGCTGGGCAAACTGTCGCAGGCCATGATCCACGGGGCGAAGGTGATTCAGATTCGGGGCAACTTCGACGAGGCCCTGCAACTGGTGCGCAGCATCTGCGACAAGCACCCCGTGCAGCTCGTCAATTCCGTGAACCCCTATCGCATCGAGGGTCAGAAGACCGGGGCCTTCGAGATTATCGATGACCTGGACGGCTTCGCGCCCGACTTCCAGTCGATGCCCGTCGGCAACGCCGGCAACATCACCGCCTATTGGCGGGGCTATCGCGAGTACCGCTCGGCCGGCAAGAGCCAGAACCTGCCCCGCATGCTGGGCTTTCAGGCGGCCGGCGCGGCGCCCATCGTGCTGGGCCATGTGGTCGAGCAGCCCCAGACCTTCGCCACCGCCATCCGCATCGGCAACCCGGCAAGCTGGCAGACGGCCGAAGCCGCACGTGACGATTCGGGCGGCGTGATTGGCATGGTGACCGACAAGCAGATCCGCGAAGCCTACGAGATGATCGCACGGACCGAGGGCATCTTCTGCGAGCCCGCCTGCGCCGTCAGTGTGGCCGGGCTTGTCAAGCTCGCACAGAACGGCTACTTCGACAGCTTCGAGCCGCTGGTGGGTGACAAGCTGCGCGTGGTCTGCATCCTGACCGGGCACGGCCTCAAGGACCCCGACAGCGCGATTCAGTCGGCGTCGGACACGGCCACGGTCGATGCGCGCGAAGACGACGTGCTCGAAGCGCTCGACCTCTCGCCTGCGCCCGTGGCCTGAAGCACCCGCGATGTATGGCCTCGTCTTTGACGTAGACGGCGTATTGGGCGATACCGAGGGTATCGTGTGCCGCGCCACCATACGCATGTTCCGCGAGCGCTACGGGGTGGAAATGCGCCCCCAGGATTTCACCGAGTTTATCGGTACAGGGGCGGTACGCTATGTGGAGGGGCCGGCCGAGCGCTATGGCCTCGATATCGATGTCGACGAGGCCGTCGCGCTGCGCCATCGATACTTCGTCGAGACGCTCGAGACCGGCGTCGACATCTCGTTTCCGGGCGCGCTGCAGTTCATTGGCCTGATGCGCAAGCAGGCCGACTGGAAGCTGGCCATCGCCACGGCGAGCCCCGGTGAAAAATCGCGCGCCACGCTGCGCGCGGCACGGGTGCCCTACGAAGACTTCGATGCCTACCTACACGGCGACGACATCACCCACAAGAAGCCGCACCCTGAAATCTACCTGCGGGCCGCCGATGCGTTGTCCCTGGCCCCTGAAGCATGTGTGGCCATCGAAGACGCGATCAACGGCGTGGCCGCGGCCAAGCAGGCGGGCATGTCCTGTATCGCGGTCACGAACTCGTTTCCCCGCGAACGCCTCGACCGCGCCGACCGGGTGGTGGACTCGTTGAAAGAGATCAACCTGGTCGGCCTGCGGCGGCTGGTCGAGTAAGCGGCCGGTGGCGCAGATTGAACTGGTGCGGTGCGCGGCACCCGTGCCCTACGCCGAGGGCCTGGCCCTGCAGCGCGCCCGCCGCGAAGCCGTGGCGCGGGGCGACGCCCCCGATACCCTCTATCTGCTCGAGCATCCACCGACCATCACGCTGGGGCGCAAGGCCGACGCCGCACATCTGCTGGCTACGCCCGAGGCCCTGCGCGCCGACGGCTTCGATGTAACCGAGACCGACCGCGGTGGCGATGTGACGTACCACGGACCCGGGCAACTGGTGGCCTATCCCATCGTCGACCTCAACCGGCGCCGGCCCAGCGTGGGGTGGTACATCCGCACGCTCGAGCAGGCCGTGATCGACACGCTGGCCACGTGGGACCTCGACGGTACGCGCAGCGAAGGCTATACCGGCGTGTGGATTGGTGACGCAAAAGTCTGTGCCATTGGCGTGGCGGTAAACCAGTGGGTGACCTACCATGGGCTGGCACTCAACGTTGACCCCGACCTGACCCACTTTCAACGGATCGTACCGTGCGGCATCGCCGACCGGCCGGTTACCAGTCTGGCGCGGCTGCTCGGCGCGCCGCCGCCCATGGGTGAAGTAGCCGGGCGGCTGGGCACGCACCTGCTTGACGCGCTGGCGGCGGAAGGCTGAGCCCGGCAGGCGCGTTGACGGCATGGGTAAACGCACGCCAACACAAGGTGCACCGGAATGAACCATGATGAAACGGCCGCCCTGGGGCCGATTCTTTTCGCGCGCGGCGCAGACGATACCGCCTGCCGCCTGACCGCCGTCGTGATTACGGCAGGCGAGCGCGCCGCACCACTGCTGCAGCCGATGGGCGGCGCGGCGGTAGACCCGGCGGAACTGCCGGCAATCGACGGGTATCGCGCCTGGCAATACAACTTCGCGCTGCCGGCCGCGCCCGATGCGCACTACGTGTGCGATGGGCAGCGCTACGACGTGGTGGCCGATGCACGCGACGACCTGCGTATCGCCTATGTCTCGTGCAATGGGCAGGAGCACGGCGACACGGACCGCGACCTGGCCGAGCGGAACGAGATGTGGCGGCGCCTGACGGCAGAGCATGACCGCGCACCCTTTGCACTGCTGCTGCAAGGCGGCGACCAGATTTATGCGGACGAAGCGTTGAACGCGCACCCCGAGCTGCGGCGCTGGCAAGCACTGCCCGCCGACGAGCGCCACACGGTGGCGTTTACGGAAGAAGTCGAGCGGGCCGCCGCACGCTTCTACTTCGAGCGCTATGTGGAACTCTACCGCGCGCCCGGCGTGGCTGCGCTGCTGGCGCGCGTGCCCAGCGTGATGATGTGGGACGACCACGACATCATGGACGGCTGGGGCAGCCACCCCGAGCCGGTGCTCGACAGCCCGGTCGGCCAGGGCGTCTTTCGCGTGGCGCGGCACCTGTTTGCCCTGTTCCAGTTGGGGTGCATGCACGACGCCCTGCCCGAGTGCTGCGCCGCCACCGATGCCCCCCACTTCGGTATGGACTTGCGCTATCCGCACGTGCACATCGTGGTGCCGGACCTGCGCAGCCAGCGCCGCCCCCAGCGCGTGATGGATGAAGACGCGTGGCGTTATCTCGAAACGGCGCTCGGCGGCGGCGAGGCGGTGGGCCGCGCCATCGTCATGTCGAGTGTGCCCGCACTCGGGCCGCGGCTCAGCCTGCTCGAACGGCTCATCGGCTTTGCGCCGCGCATCCGCAAATACACCGACGACCTGCGCGACCAATGGCAAAGCTACGCCCACCGTGAAGAATGGCGCCGGCTGCTGCGCGCACTCATCGCCGCCAGCAACAACGGCAGTCCGCCGCCCATCGTGGTGAGTGGCGAAATACACCTGGCCACCCGCGGCACCCTGGCGCTTGCGGGCCAGCGCCCGCTGCACCAACTGGTCGCCAGCGGCATCACGCATCCACAGCCGCCCAACGCCTTTGCCCGCGGCCTGGGTTGGCTCGCCGCACTCGGTGAAGACCCCCTGCCCGAGCACCCCATCCGCATGCACGCCCTGCCCGGCCAGCGTCGCACCTACACCGCTGAGCGCAATTACCTCGTGCTGGAGCGGACCGACAACAACGAG
>CAYMLC010000022.1:0-12834 GCA_964390765.1 uncultured Nitrospirales bacterium | reverse complement strand
GGCCCTGTTGGTCGCGGGCTACGCGGAGCCCAGCAGCCCGCAGCAGGCCGAGCTGGCCGGTGAACTCGCCGACGCCGCACTACGGATGGTGCTGGAGCGGACCGACAGCACCTGGACCGCCAGCTGGGAACTCGAAGAAAGCGGCCGCACCCCCCTGCTGTCGGTGTAGGCCAAGCGTGTAGGCCTGGCGTGAGCGTCCAGCGCCGGTCTCAAGCGAGATACCTCCCCCCTCGTCATTCCTGCGAAAGCAAGAATCTCGCGCCCATTTATAGCCGGCGCGGCCAACCCGGCAACCCTCCCCGGGCCAGCAGCAAGAGGGACCAAGGGAACACCACAATAAACAGGGCTTCCCCGCAAGCGTCCAGCACCGGTCGCAAGCGAGATACCTCCCCCCTCGTCATTCCTGCGAAAGCAGGAATCTTGCGCCCATTTATAGCCGGCGCGGCCAACCCGGTTAGACCCGTGGCGAGGGCGGCCGCCTTCCAGCCTAAACGCGCCGGCGCAGGGCCGCACCGGCACCGGCGGCGCACAGGGTGGCGAGCAGTGCCAGGGCCATGCCACCGGCCGCGGGCACCGGACCCGCAACGATGACGTTGACGGTGCTCGAGATGAACACCTCGCCACCTACAGTCACTTCACACCAATAGGCGCCGGTGTCCTCGAAGGTCACACTCTCGATTTCGTAGGTGGGGCCCGTCTCACCCGCGAGAACGTCCGGTATCTTGGCGCCCGTATCGCGTTTCCATTGGTAGGCCGCGTCGGGCGACGCCGGCGATACGGCCGCGGTCAGCAGGAGCGTCTCGCCCAGCGGCAACGACACAATCGGGCCCTGGTCGATGGTCACCGCTACACTCGGCTGCGCGGCCGGCGTATCGGCCACGATGAACGGCGCGCCCGTGTCGAATTTGAAGAGGTCGCCCGAGCCACCGTCGAGCGTCCAGTCGAGGCGGTAGCGGCCGTTCGCGAGCGGCTGCAAGGGCACGGTCTCGACCTGGCCGGTAAATGGGCTGAGGCGCTGCAGCGCAGTGATGCCGGTGTCGCCAAAGTCGAAGGTGAAGCGCACGCGCTGTCGCGTCTGCGCCGGGCTGGCGTCCTGATAGGCGAAAGTATTGACGAGCATGAAGTAGTTCTCGCCGGTGTACTCGGGCCCGTCGAAGGCCTCGACCAGCGGCTCAAAGTAGCCGAGCATCAGGTCGCCGGGCAGACCGTCGTTCCGGTCGCCCAGGTTGGTCACCTGCACGTTGGTGATGTAGGGGTCGGCGTTGGGCGTCCAGGCCTCGAACTGCTGCGGCAGGGGGATGACTTCTTCGCACGGGGCGAGACTATTGTCCGGCTGGATACAGAAGGGGTTGATGTAGCGGCCGCTTACGATGCGCAGGTCGGTGCTGAGCAGGCGCACCAGGGC
The DNA here is from genome assembly GCA_964390765.1 of uncultured Nitrospirales bacterium. Lineage (GTDB taxonomy): Bacteria > Hydrogenedentota > Hydrogenedentia > Hydrogenedentales > JAGMZX01 > CAYMLC01. The sequence continues at coordinate 11,429 of CAYMLC010000022.1, read as the reverse complement.
GGGCGCCAGATTGAGCGATTCGAAGTTGAGCTGCTGGTAGGTGAAGAAACCGGGCCGGCGCTCTTTCGTTGCCGGGTCAAAGAAGTAGGACTCGTAAATCTCGCCGGGCGCCATGTCGTAGATGAACGCGCACACCCACTTGAAACCCATCGCCCAGGCCGAATAGAGCTGGTGGCGCATCTGTGCTTCCGACGCGATGAAATTAAAATCCGGCTCGTCGGCATCGGGTTGGATAAAGGTCTGGGTAAACACACCATAGGGAAAGGGCGCGCCGCCGGTCCCCGCATGGCCGCCGAGTCCGGCGAGGCGCACGTTCTGCATGCGCTCCAGCATTTTCTGATAGTTGCCGCCGCGGCGCACCGGATTGCCAAAAACAAGGGGGTCGGGGTCGTTCAGTTCGTACACACCACTGGCCAGCAAGTCGGGCTGCACCTCATCGAGAAACGGCAGAAACTTCTCTGGCTCGTCCGACATCTGGCTGAGCACGCCGAGCACATCGGGGTAGAGCGTGCGCCACTGCGCCAGGGTATCGGCGGCCTTGGCGCGGCGGGTGGGGTCGGTCAGGTCTTGCTCATCGCCGGCCTGCAGCGACACGAGGTTGTCGAGGTAGGGCTGTTCGAGCGGCGGCAGCGAGACGTCGGTGGGGATGTCGCGGCCGCCGAGCCAGCGTGACCACTTGAATCCGGGCGGCGGCCCCATCAGGGGCACGTTCGGTATGGCCCACCAGTTCACGGTGGTAAAGCCCAGGTCTTCCCAGTCGCTGGGAACGAAGGTGGTGCGGTCCAGCGCGAGTGCCTGAATCTGCAGACCCTCTTCCAAAAGGATGCGGTGGCCGCGGTCCAGTTCGGCGATGGTATTGACTTGGCCCTGAGCCACGCCCGGCAAGAGACACACGGCGGCGATGAGTACACATAGCGGTCGCATGATGATTCCCCTTAGGTCATCCCCCACGCGAACCCTAACACACATCCCGCGCCCAGTCGCACACCTCAGCTTTCGAGCACCTGGCGGCAGACCTGGTTCAGCGTCTTGCCATCGACTTGGTCACCCAGTTCCTGTTTCATGGCGCCGGTCAGTTTGCCCGCGTGGTTGACCTCTGGATGCTTGGCCAGGTAGGCGCGCACGCGCGCTTCCACTTCCTCGGGCGAAAGCTGCTGCGGCAGAAACGATTCGAGCACCGCTATCTCGGCGTGCGTCGCCGCGATTTCTTCGGTCTTACCGTGTTGCTCCAGCAGCTCGATCGTCTGCTGCCGCTTCTTGATTTCGCTGCGCAGCGCCTGCACGGCGTCGGCATCGCTGATTTCGGTACCGGCGGCCTGCTCTTTTTCGCGCAGCAAGAGCGCACCCTTCGCCATGCGCAGGGTCGCCAGGCGCGGCTGGTCCTTGTCGCGCATCGCCTGTTTCATGGCGTCTTGAATGGCTTGTCTGATGGACATTCGTGGTCTCCTTCGTGCGCCGCTTAGGCTAGCCGAAGGAGACGCGCCACCGCCACGCGGCCTCAGCCGAGGCTGACGAAGAAGAGGCCGCTCAACAGGAAGTCGGCCCGGATGTCATCTTCGGGGAAGACGCCGCTGACGACGATGGTCAAGGTCGGGCACAGGGGGCCATTGTTCTGTGCGGCCTCGGTCAGGATGGCCAACAGGTCGATGCTCTCATCGGGCACAAGCCGGATGCGCTCGCCGAAGCCGCCTTCGGGCGCGGCCACCGTACCGATGACGATTTCCTCTTGCGGCACGCCGTCTACCGGGGCAGGGCGATAGCGCAGGGTGAGTTCCGACACGAAGTCGAGGTCGTTCTCCACCGCCACCAATTCCGCCGCGGCCAATTCGATACCGTCGATATTGATCAAGTCAGCGGCGCCGCCCACCTCGTCGCGGATATCGTCTTGAAAACTGGCGGGGTCCGGCAGGTCGCACACCTCAAACGAGAACGGCACATCGTTGACCGGGATGCCGGCGAGCACTTCCAATCCGTCTGAACTGACATCGAGCCGGTCGACGTTGAACGTGAGCGTGAACGGCGGCAGGCCCACCCCTCCACAGCCCGCGCCCAGTAGCACCGTCAGCGCCAACCCACCCAGCATCAGCGGCTTCGCGTACCCAGGCAACATGGTCATCCCTTCCCGCGCGGCGTGGCCGCGGCCGTGTGTCCCTCGCTTGCGTCTCACAAACTGTACCGCGACATAACCGATCTGCCAAGCCGTCAACGGAAACGAAAGACATGCGGCCAGGGCGCCGGCCCGGAGGGAATTCCGGGTCAGGCCCTGGCCGCGATGGTGATGGCTGGCCGGCAGGGTGTGCCGGGCGATTCGGAATCAGTGGTACAGGTCGAAGCGGTCGAGGTTCATAACCTTGCTCCACGCGGCCACGAAGTCGTCGACGAACTTCTGCTGTGCATCGGCGCAGGCGTAGACCTCGGCGATGGCGCGCAGTTGGCTGTTGGCGCCGAAGACGAGGTCGACAACGGTGGCCTGGAAGCGCATGTCGCTGGTCGAGCGGTCGCGCCCTTCGTAGACATGGGGACACGCGGGCGAGACCTGCCAGATGATGCGGTTGTCGAGCAGGTTGACGAAGAAGTCGTTGGTCAACATGCCGGGCCGCTCGGTGAACACGCCATAGGGCGCCTGGCCGGTGTTGGCGTTGAGCGCACGCAGCCCGCCGACCAGCACCGTCATCTCGGGCGCGGTCAGCGTCAGCATCTGCGCCTTGTCGACCAGGCGCTGTTCGGGCGTGCGCGGGTCATCGCTCTGGCGCAGGTAGTTGCGGAAGCCGTCGGCCGTGGGCTCGAGTACCGCAAACGAATCGACGTCGGTCTGCTCTTGGGTGGCGTCGGTGCGGCCCGGGCTAAAGGGCACGGTCACGTCGTACTCGGCGTCGCGGGCGGCCTTTTCGATGGCGGCGCCACCGGCCAACACGATGAGGTCGGCCATGGAGACCCGCTTGCCGCCGCTGACGTTGGCGTTGAAGTCGGCCTGCACCGGCTCGAGGGTCTGCAGAACCTTGGCCAGTTCGGCGGGGTGGTTGGCCGCCCAATCCTTTTGCGGGGCCAGGCGAATGCGCGCGCCATTGGCGCCGCCGCGCTTGTCGGTGCCGCGATAGGTCGAAGCCGAGGCCCACGCGGTCGTCACGAGCTGCGAGATACTGAGCCCGGTGGCCAGCACCTTCTCCTTGAGCGCGGCGATGTTCGCATCGTCGATCAACGGATGGTCGACCGCCGGCACGGGGTCCTGCCAGATAAGCTGCTCGCTGGGCACTTCGGGGCCGATGTAGCGCGAGACGGGGCCCATGTCGCGGTGGGTCAGCTTGAACCAGGCGCGCGCAAAGGCGTCGGCGAACTCGTCGGGGTTCTCGTGGAAGCGCTTCGAGATGGGCGCGTAGGCAGGGTCGATCTTGAGCGAGATATCGGTGGTAAACATCATCGGCGCGTGCTGCTTGGCGGGGTCGTGCGCATCGGGCACGGTGGCCACTTCGGCGGCGTTGGCAGGCTCCCATTGAATCCCGCCGGCCGGGCTCTTGGTCTGCACCCACTCGTAGCCGAATAGGTTGTCGAAGTACGAGTTGTCCCAGGTGATCGGCGTCTGGGTCCAGGCACCTTCCAGCCCGCTGGTGATGGTGTCGGCGGCATTGCCCTTGCCAAAGGTGTTTTTCCAGCCGAGGCCCATTTCTTCGGTGGCGGCGCCCTCGGGTTCGGCCCCCACGTACTCGAGCGGGTTGGCCGCGCCGTGTGCCTTACCGAAGGTGTGACCGCCGGCGATGAGCGCCACCGTCTCTTCGTCGTTCATGGCCATGCGGCCAAAGGTCTCGCGGATATCGTGCGCTGCGGCCAGCGGGTCGCCTTTGCCGTTGGGGCCTTCGGGGTTCACATAGATTAGGCCCATCTGCACGGCGCCCAGCGGATTCTCGAGCTGGCGCTCGCCGCTGTACCGTTCGTCGGCCAGCCACTCGGTCTCCGGACCCCAGTAAATGTCCTCTTCGGGTTCCCAAACATCTTCGCGGCCACCGGCAAAGCCGAAGGTCTTGAGGCCCATCGACTCGAGCGCGCAGTTACCGGTCAGCACCATCAGGTCGGCCCACGACAATTTGCTGCCGTACTTCTGCTTGATGGGCCACAGCAGCCGGCGCGCCTTGTCGAGGTTGGCATTGTCGGGCCAGCTGTTGAGCGGGGCGAAGCGCAGCGTGCCCGATCCTGCGCCGCCGCGGCCATCGCCAATGCGATAGGTGCCTGCGCTGTGCCAGGCCATGCGGATAAAGAAGGGGCCGTAGTGGCCATAGTCCGCCGGCCACCACTCCTGCGAATCGGTCATCAAGGCATAGAGGTCCGCCTTCACCGCCTGCACGTCGAGCGTCTGGAACGCTTCGGCGTAGTTAAACGCCTCGCCCATGGGGTTACAGTTGGGCGCATTCTGGTGCAGCACCTTCAGGTTGAGCTGGTTGGGCCACCAGCGGCGATTGGCCTCGCTGCCCATGGTGCCAAAGGTATACGCCTTACCCATGACCGGACACTTGCTGCCGTTGCTTCCGTTGCCGCCATTGCTTCCGTTTTCTGCCACGTTCGTTCTCCCTTGCCGTTGCCTTACTTGGCGTTCGTCCTTCAAACCGTGCGATGCGTCATCGGCCACGCGTGCGCGGGGTGCGTTGCTTCGGGCTGTCATGTTGTCTACGCGCGGGCTGGCAATCGGGGCACAAGCCCCAGTACACGACCTCGGCCTCATCGATCTCAAAGCCGGCGTCGTCGCTGGCTTGCAGACAGGGCGCCTGGCCCGCCGCACAGTCCACATCGACCACGCGCCCGCAAGCGCGACAGGCCAGGTGGTGGTGGTTGTCGCCGACGCGGTCTTCGTAGCGCGCGGCCGAGCCGGCCGGCTGAATGCGGCGGATGAGTCCCTTCTCGGCCAGCATACCCAACGCGTCGTAGACGGCCTGCCGCGAGATGGTGCCAATCTCTGCGCGCACGGCCTGGGCCACGTCATCGGCCGTGCAATGTGGCTGCGCGGAAACGGCACCCAGTACGGCCAGCCGCTGCGCCGTTACCTGCACGCCGTGTGCGCGCAGCAGTTGTGTCGGGTCGCTCTGCATGGCGCGGAGCGTACACCCGATTCTGGACATTGTCAACTTTCTGATAGCGTCCATCTGGGACCGCCTGCCGCCCTTATGCCAGAGTCGTGCGCGGCGCGCCCGCGCTACGGGAAGCGCAGGCCCGGTGCCGGGCGCCGGATGCATGGTGCGCCGGGCCGGATGCATGGTGCGCCGGTGGGAGTAATGGTGTATGGCGTCTAGTTTCAGCGGTTCATCTGCCCTGACCCGGCGCGCCTTTCTGTCGCGCGCGGGTGCAGCGCTGGCCGCTGCGGGTACGGCACGCGCAGGCCAGGCGGCGCCGGGCGGTGCACCCAACGTGCTGATGGTCGTGGTGGACACCTTGCGCGCCGACCATCTGCGCACGTGGGGCTATACGCGCGATACGGCCCCGTTCATGGATGCGCTGGCGAAGGAGGGCGTCTGTTTCAAGCGCGCGATGGCGCAGTCGTCGTTTACGCGTGAATCGGTGTCGTCGCTCATCACCGGCCTTTATCCCGGCGAGAATCTGGGCACAGGGTGGCAAGCGCAACCACGGCGCGGCACCACGCTGGCCGAACAATTCGCTGCGCATGGCTATCGCACGGCGATGTTCTCGAACAACCAGTTGCTGGGCTCGAAGGGGTTCAGCCGGGGCATGGCGCAGCGCACCTTTGGCGATGTGGCCTGGGACGAGAGCGGCTTCGGGCCGGTTCTGGCGCGCGATGCCGCCGCCTTTCTGGAAGTAGAGGACAGCGCCCCCTTCTTCACCTATGTCCACTTCATGGACCCGCATGCGCCGTACGACCCGCCCCGCTCGATGTATCTGCAATTTGCCGAACGCGTGGCCGAGCCACGCCTGCACCTGTACGGTGACATCAACCACCACCTGAATGAACTGGTGGCGGATGGCTTCGGACCGGGCGACCCGCGTTTTCAGGATTTGGTCGACCGCTATGACGCCGAAATACGGACCACGGACTATGCGGTAAGCCTCCTGTTCGATGCGCTGGTACGCGCGGGCAAACACGACAATACCATTGTGCTGCTGCTGTCGGACCACGGCGAAGAGTTTCTGGACCACGGCTTCGTCGAGCATGCGTGGCGGTTGTACCGCGAGAGTATTCACGTGCCGCTCGTGTTCTGGTATCCGCCTGCACTGACGCCTGCGACGGTTAGCGACTGCGTTGCGCTGGTCGATGTGTACCCTTCCCTGCTGGCACTGGCGGGCATGCCTGTGCCCGATGGGATGAGCGGGGAAATACTGTTCAAGAGCACCGGCAGCGGCTATGCGCCGGCCACGCGCAAGGGTGCTATCTTTTCCGAGTTTCTGGTGCAGAGCCGCAATATCATGCGAACAATCATTCAAGACGAATGGAAATATACGGCCGCCGTGAAATGGGTACCCACGGAGCAACTCTCCGAATTGGCGGGGCGCGCCAATTGGGAAGAGGCCCGGTTCGAGCGGGGCGAGCGGCAGCCCATGAACATCTTCGGCGCGACCCGGCATGAAGAGTTATATAACATCGCCGAAGACCCACTCGAGCGAAACAACGTAGCGAGTACAAAGCCGGATATCCGCAATGCTTTTCGCGAGCAGATGACGCAATACTATGCGCACTGTCAAGCGATAGCGGAAAAGTTTGCCGGAGACGCCACCGTTCTCGACCCGATGACCGAAGAAGAAATACGCAATATGCGTTCGCTTGGCTACTTGTAATCGCCTGCTCAGGCGCTGGAGAGGCTTCTCATGAAAGCGTTGGTGTTCGAACGATACGGCAAGGCCGAAGAGGTATTGAGTGTCCAGGACCTTCCCGAGCCTGCACCCGGCCCCGGCGAAGTGAAGGTAAAGATGTTGTACAGCCCGATTAATCCATCGGATGTGAACAACACGGCGGAAGGCACCTACCGCGACACCCTCGCCGATGCCATCTGGAACTTCGACAAGCCGGAAAGTGAATACACCATGGACCCCGCGGGCCTGCGCCCTCTGAATCCATTGCCCGGCGTACCGGGTATCGAAGGTGTGGGTGTCGTGGTCGAAGCCGGGTCCGGGATGCTGCCGCGGCTCCTGCGAGGGAAGCGCGTGGCCGTGATAGGCGGCAAACGCGGCAACTGGCAGGAATACAACGTGGTCGACGCACGGCAGGCCCTCCCTGTAAAGGGCGGTGTAGACGACGAACAGGCCGCCTGCTCCTTCGTCAATCCGGTCACCGCATGGGCCATGGTGCGCCGGCAATTACAATGCGGCGCCGGCGATGTGTTGCTGCAGTCCGCCGGCAATTCGGAATGCGGGAAGATGGTGGCGCGCCTGGGCAAGCGGTTCGGCTACCGCACCATCAGCATCGTGCGCAATGGCGACCAGGCCGAGCGTCTGCTCGCCGAGGGCGCCGACCACGTGATCGACAGCAGCACCGAAAACCTGCGCGCGCGGGTGTACGAACTCACGCAGGGGCAGGGCGTGCGCCATGCGCTCGACCCTATCGCCGGGTCACTCGCCACCAAGATGATCGGGTGCCTGGGCCTCAATGGCACACTCATCGTCTATGGCACCCTGTCCGGCGAACGGCTGCACTTCTCCGCACGCGACCTGATGACACCACTCGGCAGTGTGCGCGGCTTCTTCCTCGCCACGTGGATGCTGCAACAGGGCCTGCTCGCCAAGCTGTCTATCACCCGGCAAGTCAGCGCCCTCGTCAAGAGCGGCGAATTGCGCAGCGACATCCGCCAGAGCTATCCGCTCGACGCCTGGCAAGACGCCATTGCCGACGTGCGCCAACCCGGCAACCGCGGCAAAGTGTTGTTCAAGCTGGGTGCGTAGCCGACCCGTAAGACTGTGGCGGGCAACGCGCGCACCTCACGGTACTACTGCCCCTTCGCTGTTCACCTTTAACGTGTAGACCTCTTCACTGGCGAGGTCGGCAGCCCCGGTTACGAGAAAGCCACCATCGAAGCTGTCCACAATATCCTCTGCCAGATCGAACTGACCCGGGTCGTAGCTGCGTGTCCACAGCAGGTTCGTGTCCGCATCCAGCCGCGCGATGACAATATCGTCTTCGGTCCCGTTCATGTTGGAAGCGGTAAGCGCGAGGGCAAGACCACCATCACGGGTAGCCGCCACCGCTGCCACAAACTCGTCATTGCTGCCAGTAAAGTTTGTGCGCGAGCTGATGGTCTGTCCGTTGCGGTCGTACAGCACAAGCAGGCCGGTGTCGGCAATACTGCCCAAGGCCGCCACGCGACCGCCAGAGAGTGCGGCTGCGCCCTCGTACCGTAGCGGCGCCGTGCTCATGAAACCAGCGGAACGCACGCGCTGCCAGATGAGATTGCCCGCGGTATCGAGCTTCAGTGCGTACGCGGCTGGCTGGTTGACAAAAGATTCTGACCGGCCGACAACAACGATGTTTCCGTCGGGATCTTCGACAACATCGCTGGCGGCGTCCGCTCCCGTACCGCCAACGTTGCGCTCCCAGAGAATCTGTCCATCCGCCGTAAAGCGGACCACGTAGACATCGCCGTTTCCGAAACCGATCGAACGGCTGGTACCGGCGGCGACAAGCGTCCCGTCGGAAAGTTGCGCGATGCTGCTGAAGGAATCAGCGCCGGGGCCTTCCAAAAGCAGACTGTCCAACAAGACCCCGGCTGCGTCTACCCAGACGATGCTTGCAGAACTGGGCGTAAATGGACTGCTTCCGGACAGGCCGACAGCAACAAACGTGCCGTCGCTCAATTCTACTGCATCATAGAAGTCGTCTAGGTAGCCACCAACGGGATAAGCAACCGCCCAAACAATGGCGCCCGCTCGCTTGTACCGCACCAGATACCCGCTGAACAACTGGCTGCCCTGGCTGTTCGTAAAGCCCGCCGCCAGGCTCCCCCCATCGGCCAACTCGATAATACTGCGTCCGCGCTCGTCGCCATTATCGCCCGCGATATTCTCCCACGTAACAGGGCTTCCATCGGGAATGGGACCCATGTTGCCCGCTGGACAGCCCGCGGCAAACAACAACGCGGCCGCACCAAGCACAACGTTCCATGACAACGCGGGTCGACGCATCGCGCGGCTCCTGTCTCCTATTCTGCGGTATGCAGCACAGGCTGCACCCGGTTTTGCTAAGCATTGCCTAAAACGAAACCGAGGTCGATACGCACATCAGCGGTGGACCGTCTAGCCGTCGACCATCCGAATCACGTGCAGTTGCCGGGTGCCGTCTTTGGTCCAGCCGGGCACCAGAATCGCGTCGCTGGTACGGTTCCAGCGAGGCGCGGGGTCGATGCGCAACGCGCCGCGCAGCAGGCCGCCGCGGTCGAGCGCGGGCGAGCGCAGGTGCCTACCTGTGGGCAAGTGGATGAAATCGTAGCGCAAGTAATCACCGCGGTATTTGCTGCCGTTGACCAGCCACTGGCCATCGGGTGACAGGGCGATGTCGCCTTCGGGGTCGGGCAGTTGGTGGCGGCTGCCGATGCGCCGCACGATTTCTTGCATGCGCACGTTGTAGACCACCTGGTGGCTGCGTTGGCGCCCGATGATCTCGTCGCCTTCTCCCCATTCCGGGTGTCCGCCAATAAACGTCTCATGTGCGGTGAAGCCGGTGCCGTCGCGCCGGATGGTACACGGAATGTTGACAGCGATTTCCCGCGTGCCGATACGTCCCCGCAGGAAGAAGTAGAGCGTGTCGCTGTCACGATTCCACAGCGTGTGATTGATATACAGAATCGCTTCGTCTATCTGCGGGTTTTCATCACGCACCGCCGCAGCCATATCGGAAAATGATATCAGCAGCCGCAGTTCGCCGGTGGCCGTATCGACTAGAAAGACACCGTCATCGACAGGCGCGCGCGTATCGGTGTTCCAGTCGTAGGCACCGGGGTACCCGGTCACCGGTCGCGCCCGCGCCATGCGGCCATAGTTGATGGCGGCGAAGGCGGTGTCATCGGGCGCCACGCCACCATTTGCTACGGGCCGTTCGGCAAACAGATATTCGCGTATGCGCTCGCCCTGATCGATGTCGTATAGAACCGTATATATCTTGTTCGTTTCGGGGTCGCGCTCGTTGAAGAAAAATTGCGTCTCGGCGGCCCGCGGATGCCAATAGAACATCGTGCCCTGTTGAAAGTTCCATGCGCGCGTCGTGGTCAGCGGTATCAGGGTATAAGCATTCTCCGTATCGATGATACCAATGACCGCCTCCTCATCCGCCTCGGGCATTCGGTCATGGAAGTCCGTCTCGAGCGCAAGAACATAGCGGCCGCTGGCATTCCAGGGAATCATCTTGGACTGCCCGATATAGCCAAAGAAATGGTGCTTCGGCCCGCGCGTAATCTGCTCAACCTGTAGCGAGTCCTGCGCGACCGTGGCTTGGCAGAAGCCGCACACCAGCGCCACGAAGCAGCACACGGCAACAGCCGAAGCGTGGCGCCTGTTCACGAAGTATTCGCGTTGTCGTTCCATCTGAACCTCATTGGTTGGGCCGGGGCCGCGCATCGACCCGCATGGACTGCACGCTTTTGTGGTCTATCCGCCGCGCGAATTCGAAGTCAAGGCCGCCCGGCGTTGCGGGACTGGCGCTGCGCGGCTGCCCGTGGTGTGTTCAGCCCGGTCGTGGAAAGAGCATGGGCAGCAGGCCGAAAACGATTGGCGGTGCTGTTGCATGCGCGATTGTCACAGAACAGTGTTGCAAACCAGCGGATTTTCGGTTCTAATGGAGTTACGCAAGCGGCGTTCGGTTGCACGCCTACGTGCTGGATAAAGGCCGCTAAACGGTTGGGACCGCCAGGCGCGCGCGGCCAGGGGAGCATTGCCGCGGGCGCAACGAACGGCTGTTCGGTGTCGGTCTCAACGGGGAGAACGAGGTGCGACTACGGACATCCGTGCGCCGCGCAGGGCGCATCGTGGCAGCGTCGATTGCTGGGGGCCCCCGTGGCTAACGACTATGCGTTGCTCTATACGCTTTTCGCGGTGCGCCTGAAAGAGGTGCCTGCGGAGCGCGCGCTCGAAGCGGTCAGCGCGTATGTCGCGAAGCCCAACGGCACCCTGGGCAACACCTTTGTGGCGGCGGGCCTGCTGACCACGGAAGAGGCGCAAGAGGTGGAGCAGTGGGTGCGTGAGGCCGCTGAAGACCCTGTCAGCGAACTCAGCGAGCCACCGTCGGGCATTGACTTTCTCGACAAGTCATTGGGTGCGGCCCGCGACGACAGCCACCGCAAGACCGTGCCCATGGGCGCGCAATGGGATACGACCGGCGCCCTCGATTTGTCCGCGGTCAATGAGATGCCGGGCCGCTACAGCCAGATTTCCGAACACGCCCGGGGCGGCATGGGGCGCGTGCTCATGGTGCGCGACGACGACGGCGAAGCCCGCGCCTACATCAACTCCTG
>CAYMLC010000021.1:15989-17877 GCA_964390765.1 uncultured Nitrospirales bacterium | reverse complement strand
GGAAAAGCTATGCGTAAGTACTTTGTCGGCTGCCTCAGCGTGCTCGTCTTTCTCGCGCTGACACCCGTGGTGTTCATCGTATTGATGGGCCTGTTCTACAACCCGCAGGTCGGCACACCCGGCAACTACGCCGAGAGCCCCGCGCTCGGGCAAGCCCCGCCACCGCTGACCGAGCCGGTCGAGCTGACTGTCGTCACCTACAACATCCAGGACCTGTGGCCAGTAGGCGCGCAGCCCTTCGACCTGCGCATGGAGGCCATCGGCCGGGCGCTGACCGAACTCGACCCCGACATTGTGGGATTTCAGGAAGCGTTTCAGGCCAGTAGCCGAGAGGTGTTGAAAGCCGCCTGTGCCGGTTCGCGCCTCAAGTACTGGCACTACTACGAGAGCGGCACCGTCGGCAGCGGCCTGCTCACGGCAAGTGCCTGGCCCATCGAAGAGGCTTACTTCCATCGCTTCACCATCGCCAACCAGCCCTACAAACTCTGGGAAGGCGACTGGTGGGCGGGCAAGGGCATGGGCATGGCGCGCATTGCCCTGCCCAACGGTGGCTATGTGGACCTGTTCAACACGCACGCCCAGGCGGGCTACGGCAACCCCTACTACGACGACGTCCGCGCGCAGCAGATGCAGGAGTGCGCAGACTTCATCAATGCCGCACGCCTGCCCACCATGCCCGCATTTGCCGTGGGCGACTTCAATTGCCGCATCGGCGATGTCGACTGCGACCGGCTGATCACCGGTTCCGCCTTGCAACACCTGCGCACGGTAGAAGGCGGCATCGACCTTATCTTCGGGGTCACGGATCCGCTGTATGTCTACGAGACCCTCGAAACCGTTCGTATCGATGGCACGGTCGAGCACGAGGGCCGCACCATGCACTGGAGCGATCACGACGGCTGGCTGTCGCGTATCCGCGTGACGCCCGCCGCGCAACAGGAAGAGGGCATGCAATCTTGAGGGGCACCCCACCACAACGCATACGGGCCACACGCTGGCTGCTTGGCGTCGTGCTCGCTGCCATGGCCGCACCCGCCTACACACAAGTCGGCCCGCCGAGCACCGTACAGATTCTCTCTGCGCTGAACGCGGCCACCAGCCAGCACGACGCGCTGCAGGCGACGGTGCAGATTGTGCGCCAGTACGGCGACGGCGCAGGCGTTATCGGCGAGATGTACGAGTCCGTCGGCACGGTCACCATCGATGTGGCGTCGGGCCGCGACACCGTGCTCTACGCGCTCGATACGCAGGTCGAAAGCGGCGGCGAGACGCACGACCTCACGCAGTTCCAGTTGTCTTCGAGCCGGCGGGCGCACGGGATCACGTTGCTGGAAGATCAACGGCAGGTCAGCGAGTATGCGGTAATTCTCGGCTATCTGCCGCCACCCGCGGGCGCCGAGTTCGCCAGCACGGTATGGGCCGATTTCAATCCCGAGCGCTTCGAAGAAACCGAATTCGAAGGCGAGCCCGCATGGCACCTGACCGGACAGCCACGGCGCCGCGCCGGCTCCTATGGGGAGTTGTTCAGCTTCGAGGCCTATATCGCCCAGGCTACGGGGCTGGTGCGGCTGATGCGCATCAACACGCCCAGCGACACCTTCCACATGGAATTGCGCACCGATTTCGTCGAGGTCGATCCCACCTTCGACCCGCAGTTGCTCGAGCTGGAAACCTATCTGCCACCGGCACCGGAAGGCGAAGGCGCGGCGGAGGGCGAGGCCGGCGAACGTGAAGATGAAGCGGCGCCGGAAGACGACGCTAAACCCGAAGATGAAACGGCGCCCGAAACGCCCGAAGACAAGGACAGTGAGGATGCGACGAATGCTTAATGCGTGGCGATATGGATGGCTGGCGCTGGTACCGGCGCTTGTGGCGGGGGCAGCCCTGG
>CAYMLC010000021.1:0-15979 GCA_964390765.1 uncultured Nitrospirales bacterium | reverse complement strand
CAGGATGAAGACGGCGAAACCCCAAGCCTCGACGAGGTACGCACCACTGTCAGCGAGGCCTGGGCGCCGGTCGAAACGATGACCGCCGATGTCGATGTGTCGGCCATCATGGTCATGAACGAGGCGCGGCTGGCGCTGCGCGGCGATGGCAATGTCGTCTATAGCGCGGCGGACGAGAACCCGCGCTTCCGCCAGGTGCTGCAGGTGACCCTGCCCGAGCCGCTGACCATGTCGGCCCGCGTGGATGCGCTGTACGACGGCGAATTGATGAACCTGCAACTCGAGTTTCTCAATCGCATCGAGAACCAGCAGACCGAACCGGCCTTGCGCCGGGGCGCGGTGCCGCCGGGTGGCGCGCAGTTGATGCAGGTGCTCGAGGAAGACACCACGCTGACCGTGGCGCCCAAGACCATGCTCGACGGGGCATCGTGTTTCGTACTCGAGGCCACGCCCAAGGCCGCCGGCGACGGCCTGCCCTTTGCCTCGGGCACCGTGTTCATCACCGAAGCGCGCGGCATGCTGCGGCGCATCATCCTGATAGACGAGGCCGGGGCCGAGATGGCCCAGTTGAACTTCACCAACGCGGTCTTCGACGAAGCCATCGACCCCGCGCGCTTCGTGCAGCCCGAACCCGAAGCTGCCGGCGCGGCGGAAGACGCGACTGAAGACGAGGAAGAAGAGGGTGAAGGAGAGCGCGCCGAATAGGTTGCTTCGCTAGAAGTCGTCGAGTCCGGAAAGCTTCTGCTCGAGCCAGTCGCCATAAAACGCGATCTCCCTTACGGCGTCGCGAATCTCGATAGGCGTCGTCTCGCTCAAGAGAAAGTTGTTCAGCAGCACCAGCCGCTCCTCGTCTTCGGCATAGCTCACCGCCAGCGCACACTGCGCCAGCTTGCCGTTGCTGCGCAGGGCCCAGCGCAACGTGTCGCCCTGCGGATCACGCCCGCAAAAGGTCTGCACGCGCACCAGTTCGGTGCCGTCGCTGCGGCGGTACGGGTCGATATAGACGATTTGCCGGCGCCCATCCGTGAGGTGTACCACGACCTGGTACCCCGCGCCGTGCGCTGACACCTCGCGCGAGCCACGCTTGGCACACGAGTGCGCCAGTTCCTCGAGCGTAAAGGTGCGCGCCTGCGGCGCCACGCCTTCGAGCGCCGCCCGCGCGTGCGCCAGCGCCCGGGCCACCGCCCGCTGCACATCGGGGTCGTTGCCCGCCTGGGCATCGTGCAGGACCGCAAGGGCACGCGCGGCCAATTCGCCCAGCCGGTCGGCGGCATCGCGCCTGCTCACCCAGCCCGCCTCTTCGTTGCGCAGAATGCTGGCCGCTGCCTCGATATCCTTCATGCCGTGCCCTTTCCCATTTGCACCCCGCCGCGGTCGTGTGTGTGCCACCCCGCTCGCGCGAGCTTAGGCCACTCTGCGCCACGGCCACAAGCGTGCACGCGGGCAGAGGGATGCACCGGCCGCGTTGCACACCTTACAATTGCAGGTTTGGGAATCGTGGAAGGGAGTCACCAGCATGCGCAAGGGCATAGTATTGGCAGGCGATGCGCAAGCCGCCGAGACATGGCAGGCCGCGGCCGAACGCGCGGGCCTCGACGCGGTGGTCGCGCCCGCCGATTTGCTGCCGCAGAGCATTCGAGATACGGCTGTGGCTAACCAAGCGCATGGCATCTACGCCGTTACGCCGGATGCCTATGTACCCGCCATACAGGCTGCCCAGGCATTGAACCGGCCCGCACCCGCGGCCGAATGGCTGACGCCCGACGCGGCGATTCATCTGCGTATGGCCTGGAGCGACGCCGGCCTGCCGGTGAACGCATGGCAGACCGCAAAGGACGAGCAAGAAGCGCACGACGCGGCCGAATCGCTGGGCCTGCCGGTGTGGCTGCGCGAGAGCGACCTGTTCGACGGCGCGGTGCGCTACCGCGTGGATGCGCCAGACGAATTGCCCCTGGGTCTTAAGCGGGCGCGCCACGCTTCGCCCGACCGGCCCGTGCTCATCGAAGCGGCGGCGCCGGGCGCGTGGTGCCGCCTGTTCGGGTTCAAGGTCGGCCGCGAGTTCCGGCCCTTCGAAATCGTGAGCGAGCAGCACGACGAAGCCCCCTTTCTCGTGCCGTGCGGGCTGGCGCTGCCGGCGGCCATCACCTCGGCGCAGTACAAGCAGATTGTCGATATCGCACGCAAAGCCACCGGGCCGCTGCCTTCTGGCTACGGGCTGGTGTCGCTCGGCTTCCTCATCGATGGGCACGCGGTGCGCCTGGCCGGGTTGCAGGTACATACGCAGATACCCCAGGCGGCCGCGCATATCTTCGAGCAGGCATTCGGCATGGACCTGTACGCCGACGCGTTGCGCGTGGCCGTGGGCGATATCCCAGAGGCGGCGGGCAACCGCTATCTGGGTGCGGCGCTGCGCTGGATCCAGACCACCAGCGGTGTGTTTGAAGGCGTGCAGGGCCAGGCGGCCGCCGAGGCCGTGCCGCATGTACGCGAGGTGCGGCTGAATGCCGCGCCCGGCAGCGTGATCGGTCATGTCACCAGCGACGCCACGCGTGCCGCGGTGGGCCATGTGCTGGCCGTGGCCCCCACACGCGCCGGCGCCATCGAAGCGGTCGAAGCGGCCCGTACGAAGCTGGAAATCTCGGTACAGCCGGTCGCCTCTTAAGGCGCGCCCGGCGCATCTTCAGGCGCGTCGTTGCGCAATGCGGGGTCCAGCGAATCACCGCGCTCGGGCCCGGCGCCGCGGCGCTCGCGTACCCGGCGTTGCACCTCGCTCATCCAGCGGCGCACGTTGTTCTCGAAGTCGCTGAAGAACAGATACAGCCGCGCCTCTTGCCACGTGGTCAGCCCGCCGGCGATTTCGTCGAAGCCGCGGCGGCGGGCATCCAGCAGGGCCTGGTCAATGGCCTGTAGCGCCTGCAGGCGCTCGGCCACCTGTTCCTCGCTGGCGTCCCCTTCCAGTGCCGCTCGCAGGGTGCGCTCGGCCTCCGCGCGGTCGCGCCGCAAAGACGCTATCTCTTGCCGAAGCGCCATATAGCGCCGCACCAGCAGTACGGTCTGGGCATCGTCGAGGGCAAGCTCGGTCGACAGGCGCGCAATCATCACCTGCTCCAGCAGGTCGCGCGGCTCGGCGCCCCGGGCAAAGGGCGCACCCGCTCCCCCGCCTCCGCGCTGTCCGCGCAAGAAGCCACCGCGCGGGCCGCGTGGCGGTGCCTCGCGCTCGATACCCTCGTCACCCGCACCCGCCGTCTCGCGTGCGCCGCCGTCCTGCGCCAGGGCCACCGGTGTGGCCAGCGCCAGCAACAGTCCCAGCGTACACGCGCGCATTCCCAGGTAGCTTGCTGTGATCATATGCCTTTCCCTGTCTCTTTCCGTGCCGACCGTGCTGAGGCTTACGTTGGATGCGGGCTGCGACAGTCACACCTGACTACAGCTCCGGCGCCACCACCGGTGCCCAGTCATCCCACGCAGCCTGCCCCTCTTGCAGGTGTTCCTCCTCCGCCAGCGCCAACAACAGTTCATCTGTGGTAAGCGACACCGACTCCGCGTCATACGCCGCGTCTGCAAACAGGCCGCCGCCCGACAGGTCCGCCGCATCGCCGCCCTGCTCGACCCACGCACTGAGCGCGGCGATGGCCGCCTCGTCCGTATCGAACCGCGCGACGCTTTCCGCCACGCGTGCGGCCGGTCGCGCGACAGTGCTCCAGTACCAACTGCCCGCGACCACCACCAGCGCCGCGGCCCCCAGCGCTATCGCGGGCCGCAATCGCCACCCCCAGCCAGCGCTTTCGCGCGGTGTGGCTTCCGTCGCCGCGAGCACACGCTGCGTGAACGCCGGCCCCACTTCGGGCGCCGGCAAGTCGCGCAGCGCCCGGCCCAGGCGCTCGTAGTCCAGTTGCCGCTGCAAGAGGGCCGGGTCGCGCTGCAACGCACGCCCCACCGCGTTCTCAGCGGCGTCGCCTGCGCCAGCCTCGCCATCGATGTACGCGGACAAGGCCTCCAATGCCTTTGGCTCCAGCGCCGAATTGTTGTTCCTACCGTGTTCGTTCATGGCGCCTCCACGCCTCGTTCTTCCAGAATGCGGCGCAACTGCTCGCGTGCACGCGCCAGCCGGCTACGCACCGTACCGATGCGGCAGCCCACCACCCGCGCAATCGCCTCGTAGTCCATCTGTTCCAACTCACGCAACAGCAGTACCTCGCGATACCGCGGCGGCAACGCCGCCAGACCCGCCGCCAACTGCGCCTGTGCCTCGGAACGCCGCGCACCCGAGTCGGCCTGCACGCCCGGTGCCGTTTCGGCGCGCCCCAGGTTCTCCAGCGCCACGGTGCGTCCCCGGCCGCGCCGGCCGGAATCGCGCAGATGGTTCAGCGCCAGATTGCGCGCATAGCCAAAGAGTACCGTCGAGAACTTGGCGCGCGGGCGCAGCCGGGGCAGGTGGCGGTGCAGCCGAACGAAAGCCTCCTGCGCCACATCCTCGGCATCTTCGGCCGAACCCAGCATACGCTGGCAGAAGTGCGCCAGCGGCTGCTGATAGCGCCGCACCAGGGCGGCGAAGGCGCTGCGGTCGCCTTGCTGGGCGCGCGCCACCAATTCCCAATCGTCTACATCGCTCATGCGCTTCCACGGTTGCGCTCCACCTCGTTCAACCCTGCCCGGCGCCAGAGGTTCCCAGTGCGCCGGTTGAACGGGTGAGGGCCGCCTCCGCACAATACGGCGTGGTGGGCGGCGCGTGCGAGTGTGGCCCGGGTCCAACCTTGGTATAAGCATGAAGATTACACGTCGCGGCTTCCTCGTGGGCGGTCTGCTGGGCCTCTCCTCCTGTGCACAACTCGAACGCATCCGCCCCGAACTGTCGCTGCCCGATGTGCCGCTCACCGGGCCCGACACCTTCTCCTTCGCGACCATCGGCGATACCCACCTCGTCGATGCGCGCAGCACCGCGCCCCTGGCCCGTGCCATCGGCGACCTGGCAGCCAATGACCAGGTCCAGTTCGTTGTGTTGCTGGGCGACCTGTCCGAACACGGCACGCTCGAACAGCTCGGCCTCGCCACCACCAGCCTCGGGCGCCTCGAGCAGCCCTACTACTCGGTGCCGGGTAACCACGACGTGTTGCTCGGTGGTGCCGACCCGTTGGCCAACTTTAAGCAGCGCTTCGAAACGACCCAGTGGCGCGAGACCGAAGGCGGCTGGGCGATTCTGGGGCTGAACACCTGTGTCGGGCGCGACCAGGTGGTGAGCGTGCCGGAGGAGGAACTGGCCTGGCTCGATGCACAACTCGAGCGCATCAGTACCGACCGGCCGATTGCGCTCTTCACCCACCATCCGCTCAATCCCACCACAGCCGACTGGCGCGTCGAGAACGCCGAGGCGATCCTGGCGCGCTTCGGCACCCACCAGTTGCGGCTGGTGGCCTCGGGCCATTACCACGGCAACACGGAAGAACAGGTGGGCGACGTCCTTTTCTGCACCACGGCCTGTTGCTCGCTCACGCGTGACAATCACGACGGCACCACCGCCAAGGGCTATCGCCTGTTCCATGTGGACGGTGAAGCATTGACGACCGAGTTCGTCGAAGTGGCGGTATAGGCACGCCGGACTTCCCCCACCTTCCCGGGCAGTTGACGAATGGCGGGTACTGCGCTAGCCTGCCGAGGTTGGGCAAACGATTCGAGCGTAGGGGAAGGGTGAACAGACGCCTCCATCACGGACGCGGCACATGGCGACACGTCCGGCTGCGGCGTGTGGCGTCGCAACAGGAGTAAGGCGTGAGAGCATTGCAGGCCATCCTTGCCTCGTGTGGGACTGCCACGCATCTGACAGCAACCGTACTACTGGGCATCTCGGCGTGGGCCGGGTCGCCGACGGCGGCGGCCGAGCAGTATCTGCTGGTGCGGCCCCATGCCGGGGTCGAATTGGAAACAGCGGCCGAGGCCAAGCAGATCACCGGGCTGACGCCGCAACAGACCTTCTCGGAAAACGGCCTGACCTGGAACATCTTCTACGATGATGTCAACCAGAACACCGGCATCGGGTTCGACGGCCCGAACGGGACGGAGGCGCAGGCGCGCGTCGAAGATGCCGCCCGCTACATTGCGCGGGTGCTCAACGAAAACGGCACGCTGGACGTCCGGTTCGAAGTCAGCGAGACCGATGCCTCCAACTTCCTGGCGGCGGCCGGCTCGCGCTACTTCGTGGCCGACGGCTTCGAAGATCCCATCTCACTCATCCGTCTGCGCGATGGCCTGAAGCCCGCTGCCAACGTCGCCGAAATCGATGCCACCGTCGACTTCGGCTACCCGTGGAACTTCAGCGACGGCCCACCCGGCGGCACCGAATTCGACTTTGTCTCGGTCATCGTGCACGAACTGACGCACGGCCTCGGCTTCGCCTCGCTGACGCTGCCGACGGGCCAGTCGCAGTTCAGCAACAGCACGCCACCGGCCAATACCTTCGCCACCTTCGACCAGTTTCTGCGCCGAGGCTCCAGCGGCGTGCCGCTGTGGGGCGGGTCGCCCGTCGCCTTCCAGGGCAACTCCGCCGACCTGGTCAGCGATGATGTTGAATGGTCGGGCCCCGCAGGCAACGCCGCCTTCGCGCCGGCCGACGCACCGCCTATCTTCGCGCCCAACCCGTACAACCAGGGCAGCAGCATCAGCCACTGGGACAGCGCGATACCGGGCGGGGCCGTCATGGTGCCGACTATCGCACCCGGCTTTCAGCTTCGCGAATACACCGCGGTCGAGATTGGCGCACTGGTGGACCTGGGTTATGTGAACGCCGCCGAGCCGCAGGGGGAAGAGCCGCCCCAAGACTGCGGTCCGCTGGTGCCCTGCCCCGATTTCCAGGCGGGGGGCCAGGGACTGTACACCGGCCTCGGTGAAGACTGGGCCACCGCCGACCTCGATGGGACCGGCATTACCGACCGCTTCGAGATGACGCTGTATACGCGCGTGCTGTGCCAGCAGGTGAGCGCGCTCAACGTGACCGCCAACTGCGCCTACGTCATCAATGCCGAGGCGCTGGCTGCCGAGCCTGCCCTGCCCGCGCTGACTCAGACCGAGGAAGCCGCGCTTATCGGTCTGCTCAGCATCAGTAGCGAATTGCAGGCCGAATTCGTCGCGCGGCTCGGCCTCACCGGCGACTATGTCACCGTATCGCCGGAGGCGCGCGCGAAGGCCGCCGGCGAGTTGTTGGCCGCAACCGGCGACCCCGACTCCGACAGCCTGAGCAACCTCGCCGAATTTCAGAACACCACCAACGCCGGCCTGAGCGCCGAAGACTATGCCACCGCCGCGCTGAATCCGCTGCTCGATGGCACGGCCACCGCCGATGCGCTGCCGCTCGGCCAGTTGGCGCTGGGTGGTCTGCTGGCCGCGCTCGGCGCCGCCGGTTTGGTCACGACGCGCCGCCGCCGGTAAGCTACGCTCCGCGGTATCCCGATTGGCCGCTGGGCCCCGTGCCCGGCGGCTTCTCTTTTCGGGTGTGCCCGCGCCTGCACCGCCCCCAACCGGGCCGGAATGCGCGGCGCGGGCAGCCGGTTTTCTCCGCTACGGGTGGCAGGCATATGGCAACGGCAGACAGCGAAGCGCTCATCACGGTGTGCGACCTGCACAAGCACTACCAGATGGGCGACACCGAAGTGCGCGCCCTCAACGGTGTCGACTTCGAAATCGCGCGCGGCACCTTCTGCGCAATCATGGGGCCCTCGGGCAGTGGCAAGACGACCCTGCTCGACATCCTCGGCTGCCTGTCGCGTCCCACGTCGGGCCGCTACATGCTGGCGGGCAAAGCCACCGAAAAGATGGACGAAGGCGAACTGGCCGAATTGCGCAACGCACAGATTGGTTTCGTGTTCCAGAACTTCAACCTGTTGCCGCGCACCTCGGCCCTGGCCAACGTTGAATTGCCGATGCTCTATGCGGGCAGCAGCCGGCGTGAACGGCGCCAACGCGCGGAAGAAGCGCTGACAGCCGTGGGCCTGGCCGACCGCATGGACCACCGGCCCAACGAACTGAGCGGTGGCCAGCGCCAGCGCGTGGCCATTGCGCGCGCACTGGTCAATCGGCCCGCTATCCTCTTTGCCGATGAACCGACGGGCAACCTCGACACCCAAAGTGGCGATGGCATCCTCGCACTGTTTGCAGATTTGCACGCGTCGGGCAAGACAATCGTAATGGTGACCCACGAACGTGAAGTGGCCGAGCACGCGGAGCGCATCCTGAGCTTCCGCGACGGCAACCTGGTGAACGACGAATGGCACGACCCAACGCCGCCGCCCGTGCGGCCCGCCTCGCTGGCGCACTAGTTCTCATCGCGGCCGCCGTCTTCGGTGCCTGGTGGTACCTCAATCAGTCGGCGCCCATCGCCGTGACCGCCGCTACCGTGGCGCGCGGCACCGTCGAGCGCACGGTGGCCGCCGTGACCAGCGGCACGGTGATGGCCGAACGTGAAGCGCAACTGGCCGCACCGATGCTGGGCACCGTGGCGCGCGTGCACGCACCGGCCGGCACCCCGGTCGATGCGGGCGACCCGGTACTCGAACTGGCGCACGAGGAACTGACCGCGCAGGTGGCCCTGGCCGAGGCCAACCTCTCGGCCGCACAGTCGCGCGTGCGTCAGGTGCGCGTGGCCGCCGAAATATACGAGGAACTCTCTCGCACGCAATTGGCCCAGGCACGTGCGCAGCGCAGCCAGGCCGAGGCCGACTTCGCCCGGGTCCAACGGCTGCAGGCGGAAGAGGCCATCGCGCGCAGCCAATACGAGCGGGTGCAACTGGCCGCCGTGGTGGCGCGGGAAGCGCTGGCCGCGGCCGAGGCCTCGGCCCGGCAGAACGCCGTGCGTGAGGAAGAAGTGAAGGCGGCCGAGATGATGGTGACGCAGATGGAGGCCGCCCTCGACGCGGCCGAGGCCGCACGCCAGAAGGCCTTCGTGCGCGCGCCATTTCCCGGCGTCGTGGCGCGGCTCAACATGGATGTCGGCGAAGCCGTGGGCATGGGGCTGCCCGTGGCGCATTTGGTCGATCCCGAAGGCCTCTACATTGCAGCGCCCTTCGACGAGGTCAACGCGGCGCTCATCCAGGTGGGCCAGGCCGCACGGACCAGCGTCGATGCCTACCCCGAATACGAATTCCCCGGCGAGGTGACCTTCATCGCGCCCGTGGTGCAGGTCAACCCCGACCTGAGCCGTACGCTGACCGTACACGTGCGTGTGACCGAAGGCGCCGAGCGCCTGCTGCCCGGCATGTCCGCCGATGTGACCGTGGTCCCGCAGGTAAAGGACGACGTCCTCTACGCGCCCGCCGAATCGCTCGAACGCGATGCCTTCGCCTATGTGGTTCGCGAGGGTGTTGCGCAGCGGGTGCCGGTCGAAATCGGCATCGGCAACTGGGCCACGCGCGAAATCCTGTGCGGCCTGACGGCGGGCGACGTTATCGTGACCTCCATCAATATCCAGGCGCTTGAAGACGGCACGCCCGTGCGCGTGGTCGACCAGCTCGAAGGCACGCTGTGA
The DNA here is from genome assembly GCA_964390765.1 of uncultured Nitrospirales bacterium. Taxonomy (GTDB): domain Bacteria; phylum Hydrogenedentota; class Hydrogenedentia; order Hydrogenedentales; family JAGMZX01; genus CAYMLC01. The sequence goes on along the minus strand of CAYMLC010000021.1, from coordinate 6,468 downwards.
GCGGAACCCACGCATGAGCCTGCTCGACTGTTTCGGCGCGGCACTCAACGCCATCAACGTCAACAAGGTGCGCGCCTTCCTCACCACGCTCGGCGTCATTATCGGCGTCATGTCGGTCATCCTGCTCATCGCCCTGGGTGAAGCCGCGCAGAATTACGTCGAGCGCGAGTTCGAGGTGATGGGCAGCAATGTGCTGGTGGTCACGCCCGGCAAGCAGGAGACCGTCGGCATGGTGCCGGTGACTGCCGGCAGCCGCTACAACCTGACCCACGAAATCGCCAAGGCCATCAAGCGGCGTGGTGCGGGGGTGGCGGGCGTGGCCGCCAACGCCGTGGGCACGGGGCGCGTCGCCTATCGCGAGCGCGCGCGCAATGTGTTGTGCATCGGCACCACGGAAGACTTCGAATCCGTGCGCCAGCTCTACGTGCAGATCGGCCGCTTTATCGATGCGCAGGACGTACTGAAAAACAACAAGGTGTGCGTGCTCGGCAGCACACTGCGGCGCGAACTGTTCGGCGCGGAACGCGCACTCAACAAATGGGTCAGCGTAAACGGCGCCAAACACCGCGTGATTGGTATCCTCGAAGAACGCGGCCAGGCCTTCGGCATCGACCTGGGCGACCTCGTCATCGTGCCGCTACCCAGCGCACAGCAGATGTTCTACGGCGGCGAAGACCGCCTGTGGGAAATCCTCGTCAGTGCGCGCAGTGTGGAAGACATCGACCGCGCGACCGACTCCGTGCGGCGCACCGTGCGTGAGGCGTTCAACGGCGAAGACGATTTCACCATTACCGACCAGGACAATATGCTCAGCACGTTCAACCGCATCTTCGACGCGCTGCGCATCATGATCGTCGGCATCGCCAGCATCTCGCTGCTCGTCGGCGGCATCGGCATCATGAACATCATGCTGGTCAGCGTACGCGAGCGCACCCGCGAAGTCGGGGTGCGCATGGCCGTGGGTGCGCGCCGCTCCGATATCGCCCTCCAGTTCCTCATCGAGGCCGTTACCCTCAGCCTCCTCGGCGGCGGGGCCGGCATCGCGCTCGGCTTCCTCGGCACCGTGGGCATTACCGCGGCCTTTCCCGGCCTGCCCGTCACCATGTCGATGTGGTCCGTCGTCCTCTCCACCGGATTCAGCGTGGCCGTCGGTGTCTTCTTCGGTGTGTACCCCGCCATGAAGGCCGCAGCTACCGATCCGGTCGAGGCACTGCGTTACGAGTAGCACGGCCCGCGCGGCGTGTGCTAAAAATGGGTGCGCGGAAGGCGGTGCGCGATGCGCCGCCCCATAGGGAGAAGCACACCGTGAAGCACCTTCGTCAAGTTACCGTACAGCGCGCACAGATGGAGCAGGTCGAAGTCGTCAATATCGTGACCTTCTTCGTCTGGCTGGGCTCGGTCTTCGCCTTCGCCAAAGAATTCTAGATGCGCGGGCGGCACCTACAAGCATTGAGCGTACCGGCGCGCGCACAACAGGGCGGCGGCACGACCACCGAGTTCATCGACGAGTTGTTCCTCTTCCGCGTGCTCGTGGCGACCTATGCGTTCTTTAAGGAAGACTCGCCGATATAGCCCGCCAGCGGCCCCGCGCGCCGGCGGCGCAGGAGCCCAACCACCCGATGACTGACCCCTCTGTAGCGGACCCCTTTGTAATTGCCGGGCGCACCTTCCGTTCGCGCCTGATGATCGGCACAGGCAAATTTCCCGGCGCCGCGGCCCTGCGCGCCGCCATGGACGCGAGCGACGCCGAGATTGTGACCGTCGCCCTGCGGCGCGTCGACCTGGACCGGCCCGACGAAGAGGGCATTCTGTCTGCGCTCGACCCGCAGCGCCACCTCATACTGGCGAATACCAGCGGTGCCCGCACCGCCTCCGAGGCCGTGCGCCTGGCCAAGCTGGCCCGGGCCGCGGGCCTCGAGCCGTGGGTCAAGCTCGAACTGACGCCCGAGCCGCGCTACCTCTTGCCCGACCCCATCGAGACGCTGCGCGCAGCGGAGGAACTCGTGGCCGAGGGCTTTACCGTGCTGCCCTATATTCAGGCCGACCCGGTGCTGGCCAAGCGCCTGGAAGATGCCGGCACCGCCACCGTAATGCCGCTCGGTGCGCCCATCGGCAGCAACCGCGGCGTGAAGACGCGCGACCTCATCCGTATCATCATCGAGCAGGCCACCGTGCCCGTCGTGGTCGACGCGGGACTGGGCGCGCCCAGCCACGCCGCCGAAGCCATGGAACTGGGCGCCGACGCCGTGCTGGTGAATACCGCCATCGCCGACGCACGCGACCACGGCGCCATGGCCCGTGCCTTTGCCCAAGCCACCGAAGCCGGCCGCACCGCCTACCTCGCCGGGCTCGGCCCCGAACGCGACGCCGCCGAAGCCAGCTCGCCGCTCACCGGTTTCCTGCGCGAGGGCTGAGCCGGCAGGCTACGCGGCTGCGCCTACTCCGCGCTGGGCGTCGCGCTGGCCATGGCCTCTTCGAGGCCGGGCACAAAGCCCACACCATGCGGCACGGTGATACTCGCGCCCGCGAAGTCGTCGCCCACGTCTTCGAAGCGGCCGCCCAATACCTCGGCCAAGAACGCCTCGGCCACGGCATAGAAGGCCAGTCGGTTCTCGGGCCGTGCGAAGCCGTGGCCCTCGTCGGGGAAGAGCGTATACGTGACCGGTATCTCCTTCTCCTCCATCGCCGCAACGATCTGATCGCTCTCCGCCTGCTTCACCCGCGGGTCGTTGGCGCCCTGCGCAATGAGCAGCGGCCGCTCGATCTTCTCGACATGGTTGAGCGGCGAGCGGTCTTCCAAGAGCGCCCGGCCTTCTTCGGTCTCGGGGTCGCCTACGCGCGTGGTGAAGACGGCCTTCACCGGCGCCCAATAGGGCGGGATACTCTCAAGCAGGGTGACCAGGTTTGAAGGGCCCACAATGTCGACACCGGCCGCGTAGAGTTCGGGTGTGAAGGTCAGGACCGCCAACACGGCATAGCCGCCGTAGCTGCCGCCGTAGATGGCCACCTTGTCTTCCTGCGCGATGCCCCGCTCCACGGCCCAGCGCACGGCATCGGTCAGGTCGTCCTGCATCTTGGCGCCCCACTCTTTAGCACCGGCGTTGAGAAACGCCTTGCCGAAGCCGGTCGAGCCGCGGAAGTTGACGCTCAGCACCGCATAGCCGCGGTTGGCCAGCCACTGGTGCTCGGGGTCATAGCCCCACACATCGCGCGCCCAGGGCCCGCCATGCACATTGAGCACCATGGGCACCGGCGCAGTGGGCACGCCATCGGCATCGGCATCGCTGCCCGGCGGCAGCGTCAGATAGCTCACCAGCTTCAGGCCGTCGCGCGCCTCGATCACCACTGGCGTCATGTTCACCAGCGGCTGCCCTTCCAATTCGGGCCGGTTGGTAAAGAGGAAGCGCGCCTCTTTCGTGTCGCGGTTGTACAGGTAGTACTGCACCGGGCCGTCGTCCACCACAAAGACCACCACCCACATGCGATCGTCCAGCGTGCGGCTGGTCACTTCGATCTCGCCGTCGGCCACCTTGCGCAATTCTTCCAGGTCCGCCTCGACCGCCGGGTCCAGAATCTTCCAGCGCTTGCGCAGATAGTTGAAGGCCACCGCCTGCGGCGTCTTCTCGGTCGGGTGCATCATCAAGTCCGAGAGGTCGGCGCGGTCGTCTTCGGCAATCAGGGTCGATTCACCAGTCGCAATGTCGAAGGTCTTGAACGCCGCCGTGTCGCGGCCCCGGCTGTCCAGCATATAGAGGGTGTCGCCGTCTTTGTCGAAGCCAATCGCCGACGTCGTGAGCGCGTCTTCCATGCCGATGCTCAGAAACTCTTCCCACCCGTCCTCCGTCTTCTTCACCATCTCCTGGCCGCCGTCGGGCGTCAGCGACACCCCGAAGCGCACCGTGTAGTTGTCGTCGATCAGGAAGCCGGCATAGCCCGGGTTCTCCTGCACCAGCTCGCGCTCGCCCGTGCGCAGGTCGAGCTCGTACACATCGTGCAACTGCTCGTCGCGATCGTTCAGCCCGATCAGAATCCGCTCGGGGTGCTTGTAGCTCACCTGCTCGATCTCCGCGCGCACGCCCTCGAGCGGCGTCAGGTCGCGCACCGAGTCGTCGTCGAGATTCACCAGATAGATGCGCCAGTTCTCGTCGCCGCCCTTGTCCTGCAGGTACAGCAACTGGTCGCCCGTATAGGTCCAGCGATAGCTGCGAATGCCGCGGTCCTGATCGTTCGTCACCGGCCGCGCGGCATCGAGGTCATCGACCGGCGCGACCCACACATTCAGCACGCCATCGCGCGGCGCCAGCCACGCCAGGAACTTGCCATCGGGGCTGATGCGCGCCGCCGCGCGCTCGGGATTGCCAAACAGCACCTGCCGGGCAATGAGCGGTGCGGTCAGGCCCGCGGCCGCGGCTTCAGCAACTGGCGGGTCGGCATCCGACTGTGCGCCGGCCAACCCGGGCGATACGAAAACAAGCAGCGTGAAGAGGCCAGCCACGGCCAGCGCGACACGGCGCGGCATACGGTCGATGCGTCGAAACATGAGGCAGATTTCCTTCCAGATAAGCCAACTGGTGTACGAGAAAAGCGAACGCTGCGCGAGCCGGTGTGCATGCCCGGCCGGCGCTTTTCGTTAAACGTTTGTTAGATCTGCACTTACCCACACCCTTCAGCACTTTTCATAGCAAGATTCTCACGCTTCGTTAACACCACCTGGCTACGCTCTCAGGGCGGTGCGGTCGGAGCCGTGCGCGCCACCACACCGCAGCACTCCTCAGCCCAATCTTCACCATGCAGGTGCCGTGCACCTGCGCCACCCAACAGGAGCACGAACGATACATGAAGCGCAACACGAGTACCCGCCGAGGCGGATTCACCCTGATCGAGCTGCTGGTCGTGATCGCGATCATCGGCATTCTGGCGGCTATCCTGCTGCCCGCCCTGGCGCGTGCGCGCGAAGCCGCCCGCCGTGCAAGCTGCCAGAATAACCTCAAGCAGATCGGCCTGGCGTTCAAGATGTACGCCAATGAATCACGCGGTGAAAAGTGGCCCACGCAAGGTACCGAGTTCGACGACCTCGAAGACGACCTCGAAGCCATTGTGACTTTCCATGGACCGGCCGTCTACCCCGAGTACCTGAGCGATTTGGCGGTGCTCTTCTGCCCGTCGGACGATGCGCTTGCCGAGGGTCTCGCCGCTATCGACTGTCCGGAAGGCAAGTACTGCGGACCGAACGGTGGCATTGTCGCCGAGCGCATCGATGACGATGAAGTCAGCTATCTGTACTGGAGCTGGACAACGGTCAGCTCGGACGAATACCTGGCCTCTTCGCTCATCCTGGCGGGCCTCGACCCGGCTGTCGGTGGCGTGCTGGGCGCTCTCATTGGTACGACCATCGCCACGCCCACCATCAACACCAACGATGACCTGCTGGCCTTCCTCGATCGCGATATCGACCTGTCGTCGCTTGGCAGTGTCGACACGGCTGCCGACCTCGAACCGATTGCGCAGAGCTTTCGCAGCCAATTGCCGGGTCTGGTTGGCGTTATCAGTGAAGGTGCCGTCGGGGCCGCATTTGTCGAGCCCTTCATCGACCAGGTCGGCCTGTCGGGCAATGGCAACAGCACGACGATTTACCGTTTGCGCGAAGGTATCGAACGCTTCTTGATCACCAACATCAATGACCCGGCCGCGTCGGCCGAAGCCCAGAGCACGATACCCGTCATGTGGGACCAGAGCTCGGCGATTCCGGCCGACGGCAGTGGCAGCCGCCGCTTCAACCACATCCCCGGTGGCGCCAACGTTCTGTACCTCGATGGCCACGTCGAGTTTATCCGCTACCCCGGTGAGTATCCGCTCAACGAGATCGCTGTTATCGCGGGCGACCTCGTCTAGACGCCATCTTCCCCGCCTTCCCACCGCGGTCCGGATTGCCCGGGCCGCGGTTTTCTTTCTCCCCCCGGGCGCTTGCGCGCGTGCAACCGCCGCGCTAGGCTGCGGCTTTCCAGAAACCACACCCACGGGAGAAGCAACGATGCATGCACTACAGCGTTGGTCGATAGCCACGTGCGTGATGATGGCCGCGGCCAGTGCCTCTGCCGAGCTGGAAGTCACCGTCACCATTCGCGGCGAGTTGGACGAGCTCATCCGCGTGCTCGAAGTACTGCGCACCCTCGACCTGGGCGAAGGCGGCAACGATGCAACCGGGCCCCTGCGCATCGAGATGGAGAGCCGCACCACTGCAAGTGAAGGCGCCCCCGATAGGGACCCGGCACAACGGCCCCCGGCCGAGCTGCGTAACCCCAGCGTAACGCCCGAGGAAACCACGCCCGGCGTGCCCATCCTTGTGACCGTCGAGGTGGTGGACCCCGCACGCGTCGTCGATACCATCGGCGTGCGCCTCGCCGGTACGCGCAACGAGTTCGACCTCTTCGACAACGGCGCCGGCGGCGACATGACCCCCGGCGACGG
>CAYMLC010000020.1:0-18024 GCA_964390765.1 uncultured Nitrospirales bacterium | reverse complement strand
GCGAACAGTCCGCTCGGCGCCGTGCACTACACGGTAACCCTCAAGCAGAAGCCCAACCGCGAAGTGACGTGGACCCTTGAGGAGAGCAATGTCTTCCGCGAGATGGAAGGCGGCTGGGAACTGCTCGAGACCGAAGACGGCGGCGTGGAAGTGACCTATCACGTGCTGGCCGTGCCCAAGATCCCTGCGCCCGGCCCGCTGGTGCGCAGCCTCGCCTCACGCGGATTGCCCAAGATGCTGCGCAGCTTCCGCGACCGCGCCGCCGAACGGGACTAGCCATTTCATCCTCCCTGAACGCTTGGCTATAGTGCGCGGCGCTGGGCGGGGCGGCCCGCCGCAACCAAGAGGCGCGCATGGATATCTACGAACTCTTCGACTTGGTGCACCAGGAGAAGGCGTCGGACCTGCTGATCAGTGCGGGGGCGCCGCCCATTCTGCGCATCAACGGGCAACTGTTTCGCACACGCACCGACAAGCTGACGCCGGAAGCCACGCAGAAGCTGATCTACAACTTCCTGACCGAAGACCAGATCGCTCGCTTCGAGACGGAGAAGGAACTCGACTTCTCACTCGCGGTCGGCCGCAAGCACCGCTTTCGCGTAAACGTCTATCTGCAGAAGGCAGCGGTGACTGCCGCTCTGCGCCCCATTCCGGAAGAGATTCCCTCGCTTGACGAATTGGGGCTGCCGCCGTCGGTGGGCGAACTGGCCGACATGCGGCAAGGGCTCATCCTGGTGACGGGCCCGACCGGCCACGGCAAGACCACCACGCAGGCGGCGATCATCGACCGCATCAACCACCAGCGCGCCTGCCACATCATCACCATCGAAGACCCCATCGAATACCTGCACGCGCACCAGCGCAGCATCGTCGACCAACGCGAAGTGGGCAACGACACCAGCGCCTTCAGCGTGGCGCTGAAGTATGCGCTGCGCCAGGACCCCGACGTGATTCTGGTGGGCGAGATGCGCGACCTCGAGACCATCAAGGCGGCGCTGACCGCGGCGGAAACCGGCCACCTGGTGCTGGCGACGCTGCACACCAACGACGCCATCCAGACCGTCGACCGCATTATCGACGTGTTCCCCGGCGCCGAACAGTCGCAGATTCGCTTTCAGCTCTCCATGACGCTGCTCGCCATTGTCTCGCAGCGGCTGATCCCCAAGGCCGACGGCGGCGGCCGCACGTGCGCCGCCGAAGTGCTGCGCAACAACGCTGCTATCGCCAACCTCATCCGCGACGCCAAGACGCACCAGGTCTACAGCGTCGTGGAGACCAGCGCCCGCGAAGGCATGATCACCCTCGACCGCGCCCTCAAGGAGCTTTACCGCAACGGCACCATCGTCTACGAAGAAGCCATCGCCCACATGCGCAACCCCAAGGAACTGCGCGGCGGGGACTAGGAATGGCCGCGCGCTAGCGGCTGAAGCGCAGAAAGAAATCCACCGTCAGCGCACCGGCCTGCACTTCTTGCGAGACACTGCCGGGACCAAAGAGCGCCTGCAGCCTGGGTCCGCCGGGCCAGTTATGGCCCGCCCCCTCAATCTGGTAGTAGTCGACGGGATTATCGCCGGCAAAGGTGAACTGGGTGGCGGTGGTGCCGTCGTTGGCGGTGTCCGGCACGGGCGTCTCGATGGGTGGCGCATCGGCGCCATTGATGTTCACCCAGGCGGCCACGGTCTCGGGCACGCTGAGGAAGGTGCCCAGCACGAGACCGCCACTGCTGATGGTGCCCCCCTCGAAGGGCACGACGGGATCGGTGGTGCTGGCGTAGAAGATGAAGGGTGTGGGCGTGACGGGCACGGGCCGCTCGGCCAACTCGACGGGAAGCGCCCCCTTGACCGAGCCCAGCGCGGCATAGGTCTGTGGCGCTTCGAGCCCCAGCCGCATACACATGATGCCGCCGTTGCTGAAGCCAACGGCGTAGACGCGCGCGTCGTCCACATTGTAGGCGCTGTCCAGCACGCCGATGAGCGCATCGAGAAAGCCGACGTCGTCTACGTCTTCGTCGTACGCGGTGATGCCATCGACCTCGCGCCCATCGTTCCAGTTCAACTCCACGGCCTCGGGAAAGACCACAATCAGATTCTTCGCGTCGGCCTCTGCGTCGAACTCGGCCACATCGCGCAATTCACGTGGGGGCTGGCCCGAGCCATGCAGCGCCAGGACCAGCGGAAGCGGCTGCAGGCCGTCGTAGGTCTGCGGCAGCCGAACCGTGTAGGCGCGGGTCCGCCCCGCGAACTGCAGGGTCTGCGGCGTAGGGAACGTGGGGTCGGGGTCGACCATGTCGAAGATGCCGTCGGCATCCGCGTCGTTCGGCAGAATCGGATCGGCTGGCACGCAGCCTCCACCGGCCAACACGGCCAGGCCACCCAGCAGACCCACGAGCGCTATACGTCGAGCGTTCATCATTATCACACCCGGCACTGTTACCCGCGGAAGGGGCCGCGCGTTACGCCGGCGCGGACCGCCACCGTGTTTGCCCACCCAGTGGCCGCCACGCGCTCATCCGTTACACCGGTGCACGAACGGGCAGCCGGGCGCCCCGGAACTGATCGCGCGGCGGGCGGCTTCGGCGGGCGTCGTCGTAACCGCGGTACAGGTCGTAGCGCAGCACGCGCTTGTAGAGGTAACCGAAGCGGCGCGGGTCGGTATTCAAGCGTTCGCACAGACGCGTATACAGTGGCATGGCCAGCGCATCGAAGAGGTTGAAGAGCGGGTTGCGCGCCACGCGGTAGCGGGTATAGATGGCGGGCGAACCCGTGCGCGCACGCAGCGTGTACAGCGAGTAGCCCTTGGCATAGTGGCGGCGCCGCTCGAGCGAGAAGGAACTCGTGCGCCACACATAGGCGCGTGCGTCGGGCACGTAGATGCCGCGCATGCCGCCCGCCTCGAGCCGGCTGGCCAGGTCGGTGTCGTCGAAGAAGGGCAGCAGAAACGCCTCGTCGAAGCCCCCGGCCTCGAGCACGGCCTCGCGCGGCAGGCACAGGTTGTGCGCGCGCCAATCGAGGAAGCTGACCGGGGTCTCGCGCGAGACCAGTGGCGGCGTTTCTTCCGGCAGGTACCAGCGGGTCAGGGTGCGGTGCTCCATCTCGGGGTGGCGTTGCACACTGCCAACGGTGGCCACTTCGCCCCCATGCGCCGCCTGCACGGAAAGGTGCCGCTCAATGAGCCAGGGCCCCGCCAGCAGTTCCTCATCCAGAAACAGCACGTAGCGGCCGGTGGCCACGTTCAGCGCCACGTTGCGCGCGCGGGCCGCGCCGCCGCCGTCGGTGCGCAGCGCCTTTACCCGCATCGGCGCACCCGCGGCATAGCGCTCGATACGCGCATAGTTTTCCGGGTCGCTGCCGTCGTCGACCACCACCACTTCGTAGTGGCCGGCGGGATGGGTCTGCTCTTCGAGGTATGCCAGGCATTTCGTCACCAGCGGCGCGTTGTTGCGCGTCCACACAATGACCGAGACATCGCACGCCGGCATGAATGCACGCCCGGGCGGCTAGTCGGCCCGCGCCGCAACGGCCGCCGCAGACGAGACCGGCTGGCCGTCCTGCCCGCGCGCGCGCATGAGCTTGTAGGCGATGCTGTCGACCAGCGCCCGATAGCTGGCCGTGATGATGTTCTCCGACACGCCAACGGTATTCCACGCGCCATCGCGGTCGCTCGATTCGATCAGCACGCGCGTCTTCGCGCGCGTGGCCTGCTTGCCATCGAGAATCCGCACCTTGTAGTCCTCGAGCTTCATCTCGTGCAGCTCCGGATAGATGTCTTCCAGTGCCTTGCGCAGGGCGTTGTTCAGCGCATCGACCGGGCCGTTGCCGTCCGACACCGTGTGGCGCACGCTGCCGTCGGGCAGGCTGATTTTCACCGTGCCCTCGCTGATGGTCTCGTGGCCCGGCCCGGCATGCGAGATATGTGCGTGATACGCAATGGTCTCGAAGAAACTGGTGTAGGAGTGGGTGGCGCGGCGGATGATTAACTCGAGCGACGCGTCGGCCCCTTCGAATTCATAGCCCAGGTTCTCGAGATTCTTCACCTCATCGAGAATGGCGCGGGTGGCCGGGTTGTCGCGGTCCAGCTCGAAGCCCAGCTCCGTCGCCTTTTGCAGGACGCTCGAACGACCGGACAATTCCGATACCGCGATGTGCGTCTTGTTGCCGACCAGCACGGGGTCGATGTGTTCGTAGCTGGCCTTATACTTGCGCACCGCGTCGGCGTGCATGCCGCCCTTGTGCGTGAACGCGTCGCGGCCCACGTAGGGCTGGTGGTCGCGCGGCACCATGTTGGCCAGTTCGGCCACCACGTGCGAGAGCTGGGTGAGTGTGGCCAGCTGTTCCGGCGCCACCACGTCGTAGCCCATTTTCAACTGCAGGTTGGCGATGACCGTGCACAGGTCGACATTGCCGGTGCGCTCGCCATAGCCATTGACCGTGCCCTGAAAATGCGTGGCCCCGGCCTGGACGCCCGCCAGCGTATTGGCCACGGCACAGCCGCTGTCGTTGTGCGTGTGCACGCCGATACACGCCTCGGGCAGGCGCCGCCGTACCGCCGCGGTCACCTCGGCCACCTCATGCGGCAGGCGGCCACCGTTCGTCTCGCACAACACCAGCGTCTCGGCACCGGCACGGTGGCCACACTCGAAGACGGAGAGCGCGTACTCGGGGTCTTCGAAATAGCCATCGAAGTAGTGTTCGCCATCGAGTATCACGCGGCGGCCCTGCGCGATGAGGTAGCGGATCGAGTCTTCGATGAGTGCGAGGTTCTCGTCGAGCGAGACCTGCAGCACGTGCCGCGCGTGCGTGGGTGAAGACTTGCAGAAGATGGTCACCACTTCCGTGCCTGCGCTCAGCAGCGCCTTCAGGTTGGCGTCGTCTTCGGGGACATAGCGCGGATGCCGCGTACTGCCGAAGGCCACCATCTTCGCCTGTGTCAGTTCCATATCGCGCGCACGCGAAAAGAGCTCGACGGCCTTCGGATTCGATCCGGGCTGCCCGCCTTCAATGTAGTCGACGCCGAAGGCATCGAGCGCGCGCACCACGTGCAACTGGTCATCTGAACTGAATTTGACGCCGGGTCCCTGGGCACCGTCGCGCAGGGTGGTGTCGTAGATTTCGATGGTCTGGGGCAAGGAGGGCCTCCTGTATTAGCGATGTAACAGCGCTTGCAGAGCCCGCATTATGAAACGGATGCCGGGGCGATCGCCAACGCGGGTTCGCGCAGAAAACGCTGTACCAGCGTGTGGCCATCGGGCACGACGACCCCCGTGGCCGTGGCGTGGCCTTCCGTATAGGCGGGGCCGCCCGCCGGCGCGATGCCGGCGCCATAGGCACAGAAGGGCACCAGGCCCGGTGCGTGCTTCTTTGTGCTGCACAGCGTGAAGTGGTCGGGGGCCGCGAGCAGGCGCACGTCGTCGCGCGATTCGGCCAGGGCCACGGCCGGCGACACAATGTGTGTATCGAAATCCGTAATGGCCTGCACCTTCAAATCGTGCCGGCCCTGGTGCGCAGTCTCGTCGGGCGCTTCCACATGAATGACCACCACATCATGGCGCGCGAGCGCCTCGGCGCCGTATGCCCACTTGCCCGCATAGTTGGTATCGATCCAACCGGTGGCGCCGGGCACATCGATGACTTCGAAGCCGGCCAGCTTGCCAATGCCATTGACCAGGTCGACCGCCGAGATGACGGCCCCGCTGAGCCCGTACAAGGAATCGTAGGTCTCGATATGCGGGCGCGTGCCCTGGCCCCACAGCCACATCTGCGTGGCGGGCGGCTGGCCGGCCGCGCGGCGCCGCTGGTTTACGGGGTGCGGGTCCATCACCTCATGACTGGCCAGCATGATTTCGCGCACCAGGTCTTCGCCGGGACCGCTGGGCAGGTGCGGCGCGATGTCTTCATCGGGAATGTTGTGCGGCGGCGTACACTCCAGCCCTTCCAGCGGCACGCCGCGCTCGCCCGCCTTCAGCACGCCCAGTTGCCGGTAGCCCACCCCGGGATACAGCGTGAGCGCGAAGCGGCCGGCCAGCGCATCGTTCAGCGCCGCCACCAGTTCCGCACTTTCCTCACTCGTGATGTGCCCGGCAGTGAAGCTGGCCATGCGCCCGTCTTCGATATGCACGAAATTGCAGCGGAAGACCAGGTCTTCGGGCCCAAAGGGCAGGTCGCGATTGGCCGCTTCCATGGGGGCGCGGCCACGAAATGCGGCGGTAGGGTCGAAGCCGAACATGGACAGAATGCCGATTTCACTGCCAGCCGGCATCGTCGCCGGTATTGGTCTAAATTGGCCCAGCAGGCCGCGCTGGGCCATGGCGTCGAGTCCGGGGGTCTCGGCCACCTCCAGTGGTGTACGGTCGTAGTGCGGCGGCGCGGCTTGATCCGCCATGCCATCACCAATGAGGATAAGATACTTCATGGGCGGTCTCGCCGGTTATGGAAGGGGGGTGACTTCTGTCGGGAAAATAGCACGCAGCGGACGATAATGCAAGCTATCTTCAATCACGGCAATGGTTTCGTAGGCATACCGATTCGTACGGGCCTTCGCCGATATGATTTGGACCCCTGCGCAGACACGTTGTGGAGAACTTGTGGATAACCTTGAGAATAATGATGCGGTGCTGCGGCCGGTGTTGCGGGAACTCTATGCCGCCGGCTGGCCCGGTGTGCTGCCACCTGGCAGCCCGTCGAAGACGGCGCTTCAGGCGCAGCTCGAGCAGTATACCGAATTGCTGATGGCCTACAGCCGGGTGGTCTCACTGGTGAGTGCGCACGACATGGGCACGTTGTGGGAGAACCAGATCGCGGATTCGCTCTGGCTGGCGGCGCCATTGTGTGCGGCACAGGCGCAGCGCGTCCTGGATATTGGGAGTGGCGGTGGTTTTCCGGCAATACCCCTGGCCCTCGCCTTGCCCGGGGTAGCGTTCTGCTGTCTGGAGCGCAGCGAGCGCAAATGCGGATTCTTGCTGCGGGCGAGCGCGGCGCTGTCGCTCCGCAACGTGCGCGTGTTTGCGGGCAGCTTTCCCGAAGACGTGCCCGCCGAGTCCTTTGATACCGTGACGGCGCGGGCGGTGGAAAAGCCGGCCCGCGTACACGCCGCCCTGCGCGACTGGCTTCCGCGCGGGGTGACCTTCTGGTGCCAGCGAAGCGCGCCGGCGGTGGAGTTCGGGGAAGGGTATGAGGTGGAGGCGTGGACCCAGAGCGCATCTGGCGTACCCTTCGCAGGCCGCGGCGCCCTGTGGCGCATCCGGCGACGCGAGCAAGGCTGAAGCGTGTTCCACGTGGAACCGTGCACCAATCCGGGCGGAGTGTGTTCCACGTGGAACAATGCGATGCGCCCTGCGCCGGTGTTCCACGTGGAACAGTCCTGCGCTGGGCTACTGACCGGCCGCCAATTCCTGATGGCTCGGCGCCAGCCGCGACGGCTCTGTCCTACTCGCATCGGTCAACTGGTGGGGATACAGCACGTCCACACACGCGTCGTAGACGGACTCCGGCTCCACCGCCGCCAGCCAGCTCTCGGCCTGTGAAAGGGCCGGGCGGCCGGGAAAGGGGTCAACGCCGGCATACACCACGCGCGATGGTTGACGCAGCGGCGCATGCTTGGCCGGGTCGGTGCCGCCAAAGATGGCGACCGTCGGCATGCCCAAGGCCGCGGCGATGTGCATCGGACCGGTGTCACCACCCACGTACAGGTCCACCCGTTGCAAGAGCGCCGCATAATGCTTGAGGTCGGGCGTCTCCGGCGCCAGCAGCGGACGCCGCCGTGCCTGGCCCGCCACCTCTTCCGCCATTGCGCGCTGGCCCGGACCGTAGGTCAACAGCACATCGAAGCGGCCATCGGCAATCAGCAGGTCGCACAACGCCGCAAAGTGCGCAAGGGGCCACTGCTTCTCCGGCCGATCGACCGCCACGTGCACCGCGACCACCCGCTTGGCATCGCCAAAGCGCTCCGCGAAGAAGGGGTCCAACACGTCCTCCACCGCTTCGGGCACGTCGATGGCCACATCCAGCGTACGGTGTGGCGCGTCGGCCGCCGCGCACAGCAGCCAGTTCTCTTCGATGCGATTCAGGCGCTGATGTGGCAGCCGCACCCGCTCCGTATAGGCCAGCCAACTGCACTCCTGCGCACGCGGCCGCGCAAACCCGATGCGCCGCGGCGCACGGCTCGCCCAGGTCAACAGCCCGCTCTTTGCGATGCCGTGAAAATCGAGTACCAGCTCGTAGCGCGCATCACGAATGTGGCCCATCAGGGCGCGAAAGGTGCGCCACGCCTGGCCGCGGTCAGGCGTACGGTGAAAGACCCAGCGCCGGTCGATGGCCGGGTGTCCTTCGAGCATCGCCTCCGACTTGGCCTCGACCACCCAGTCGATTTGCGCACCGGGATAGCGGTCACGCAGCGCATGCAGCGCTGGTAAGACGCGTACGACATCGCCGATGGCGCTGAGGCGAACAATAAGTATTCGAGGAATGCCGTTAATCATAGGCCACAAGTCTGGAAATACGTGGCGGAGAGGGCGGGATTCGAACCCGCGGTACGCGGAACGTACACACGCATTCCAAGCGTGCACCTTAAACCACTCGGACACCTCTCCTAGAGCACACCAGTATAGGTAGCGCCCGGAATAAATGACAAGTCATCCGGCGTCTTGGCATGATTAAGCGCACAGGTAAGAACGCTTGGCACGTGTGGATTGGCCCGCGCGAATGGCACTGCCTATACTGGCTCGGGTCATCCGGCACATCCGCACCGCACCAAACGTGGAAAGAGCGGGACGCCACACGCGTCCGCGATAGGAGGCTACCGTATATGAGTAACGCAACGGCACTAAGCAAGGATTCGTTTGAAAGCACCGTCGGCAACGGCGTGACCCTGGTCGACTTCTGGGCCGAATGGTGCGGCCCGTGTAAGGCGATCGCGCCCATCATCGATGAGCTCGCCGGTGAGTATGAAGGCAAGGCCACGATCGCGAAGGTCGACGTGGATTCCGAGCCCGAGCTGGCCGCGCAGTTTGGCGTGTCGAGCATCCCGACGCTGCTGGTGATCAAGAATGGCGAAGAGGTGAACCGCTTCGTCGGCGTGACGGCCAAGACCGAGCTGTCGAGTGCCCTCGACGCACAGATATAGGACGCCACACAACCACCGCACGTGCAACGCCCCCGGCTATCCGGGGGCGTTTTTTATGCCCGCGCCACACCTGCCCAGTTATCTGCAACACATAGCGCAGCTTGCTGCTCAGTCCGCTTGCCCCTGCGCGAGGCGTGCATCCAGCTCCGCCAGCAGGCGCCGTCCTTCCACCCGGCACGTCTCGCCCGAACAGTGGCCGCTGTCGGTCTTCACCCATTCGCCTTCGCGCCGCTCAAAGAAGAATTCGTAGCCGCTGATGGGTGCGTCCGCACCCGGCGCCTGTGCGACAAAGAGCGTGGCCTTGCCCGTGGCGGGCCCGAAGACCACATAGTCCTTGCTGACGACAGCCTTGGTCGCGTAGCGAAAGTGTATGCTGGGCGAGTCGGCCCGCTGCTCGCGTCCGCGCGCATCGGCAAAGGCGCGCAGTTCGGCCTCGAGTGCCCGGATGTGCGCGACGTGGGCGAGTGTCCCGCCCGCGGTGAGCGCGAGTAGCGCCAGCCAGACGCCCAATCGTATACGCGAAGTCTTTTTCATGCTTGGCTCCTGCTGTGCCATTGCGTTCCCCGCCATTGTGCAGCCATCCCATAGCAGCGTAAACCCCGAGTGCCTTATGCTACACTCCCGTGAGCAAGGGTCGAGCGCACACCACCGAACGCAGGCGAATGTCTAGAACGAGGTTTCATGTCCCGCGCCGGAAGTGACACGTCCCCCGCCGCGCCTCTTCTGGAAGACTTGAGCGAGCAGCCATTGCCGCCGTACGTCCTGGTTGACGATGCGGCGACATGGGCGGCGTGTGTGGCGCATCTGGCCGAGCAGTCGCGCTTTGCGGCCGACCTCGAATCCAACAGCCTGTACGCGTACCGCGATACGGTCTGCCTGCTGCAACTCTCCACCGAGACGCAGGACTTTATAGTCGACCCCAAGGCCGACGGCGTGGTTTTGGAAGACCTTTGCGAGGTGTTGGCCGACCCCGCCATCGAAAAGATCTTTCACGCCAGTGAATACGATCTGATGCTGTTGTCGCGCGAGCACCAGCTCAGCGTGCGCAATCTCTTCGACACCATGTGGGCGGCGCGCTGTCTCGGCCACACGCACATGGGTCTCGCGGGTTTTCTGCGCGACCTGTTCAACGTGCACCAGCGCAAGCGTTTTCAGAAGACCAACTGGTGCAAGCGCCCGCTCTCCGACGAGCAACTGGCCTATGCACAGGCCGATACGCACTATCTCATCCGCCTGCGCGACTATTTTCACAACCGCCTCGTGGCCGAGGAACGCTGGGACGAGGCGCAGGAAATCTTCGCGCGCGAGGAGCGCGTGCGCCTCAATGGCCGTGCCTTCGACCCCGACGACTTCTGGGCCCTGCGCGGTGCGCGCGATCTGTCGCCGCGCAAGCGTGCGGTGTTGCGCGCGCTGTACGTGTGGCGCGATGAAGAGGCACGCCGCCGCGACCAGCCGCCCTTCAAGATTGTCAACAACGAGACGCTGGTGAAGTGTGCCAAGCATCTGCCCGAATCGCCCGCGGCGCTGCGCCAGGTGCCCGGCATCAGCGACACCATCGCCGCGCGCTGGGGCAAGCGCATGCTGCGGGCCGTGGAACAGGGCCGCCAGGATGCGATACCCGTGCGACCGCGGCACACCGGCCGCCCCAGCCAGGACGAGAGCGCGCGCTATGAATATCTGCTGCAATGGCGCAAGCAACAGGCACAGGCCCGCGGCGTGGAATCCGACGTCATCCTGACGCGCGATGCCATCTCGCAGCTGGCGCGCGCCAATCCCCAAACGCTAGATGAACTGTTGGCGGTGGTCGACCTGGGTCCCTGCCGTCAGCGCCTCTACGCACAGGCGCTGCTCGATGCACTGGCCTGCATCTGAGCGGCGGGCGGCGGGCGGCGGCGGGACAGCCGACCTGCGCGCCAACGACCCCCGCATCGCGATCATCCGGCGGCTCGAGCGCTACCTGCTGGTGGTGCGCTATCTCGCGTACTTGTGGATTGTGGGCGCCTACGCCGTCGATGCGCCCTCGTTGCGCGGCGACGAACCGGAGCTGTACGCCCTGGCGACGGTCGGTCTCTTGCACAACGTGTACGTCCACTGGGTGCTGTGGACACGCCGCTACCAATGTTTCCAGGGCACCTTCAACTTCATGGTCTATCTGCTCGAAGTGTCGCTGCTGGTCGGTCTCGGCGGGGCCAGCGGCACCCCCTTGTTCGGCCTCTACATCCTGTTTATCGTCGGGTTCGCCATTTACTCGCGCCGCTTCCAGGGTGCGCTGCTGGTCACCACGCTGTGCCTCGCCTGCTACGGGCTCACCCTCGCGGGCGAGGCCTACTTCATTGGCTGGTCCGTGGTACCGGCCTGGGTGGCGGTCAAGGTCGTGCTCATCGCGATATGCGGCATGCTGGTCGGCACCCTCTATGAATTCCTGCGCGTTACCGAAATCGAGCGCGAAGAACAGGCCGAGATGCTCGCCTCGAGCGAGGCCACCCTGCGCACCATTCTCGACAGCACCGACGAACCCATCCTTGTCTTCGGGGAAGACGAGCTGATCGCCGACGCCAACAACCGGGCCTGCCGTTATCTGGGCACACCCCGGCGCGAGCTGCTGGGCCAGCGCTTTCGCACCTTTCTCTTCGACGACGGCACGATGCACAGCAAGCTGGCCACCGTGCGCTCGCGTGGGGCCTATCGCGGCGAGGCCATCGCCGAGACGCCGCAGGGCGAAGAGCGCAACGTGGAGTTGCACCTGCGCGCCTTCACCCAGGATGGCCGCCGCTATTTCGTGGGGCTACTGCACGACATCACCGACCAGAAGAATATTCAAGAGGCGTCGCGCGCGGCGGCCCAGCGGCTCGAACAATTGAACGAAGAGCTGCGCCACGTGAGCGAACTCAAGAGCCTGTTCTTCGCCAACGTCGCCCGGCGCATGCGCTCGCCCTTGTCCGCCGTGCTCGGCTTTTCCGACTTGCTGCTGCGCGAAGAACTGGGGCCGCTGCAGACCGAACAGCGCGACGCCGTGCGCGTGATACGCGAGAGTGTGCAGCGGGTGTTCCGCATTCTCGACGCATCGGTCGACACCCCACGTGAAGCGAAGCCCGCCGCCGGCGACGCCGCGCAACCGCCCGCAGCCCCCACGGACACAGGCGACACGGCAGCGGACCGGGCCGCACGCGAGCGCGTACACTCTGAACCCTAGCCCCGGGCAGCCGCACGCCCGCCGGTTGACGTGCCCGATCAGCGGGTGGAACAATCGTCGGTGCCGCGGCGGCACGCCGGAAGCGCCGCCCACAGCCGGCAGCCACGTCCGCCAGCCGCGGACCGCTATCGCCTTTGGAAAGGGGAATCGGCCATGAGCCTGAACGGGAAAGTACTGATTGCACAGGGCGGCGGACCGACGGCCGTCATCAACCAGAGCGTGGTGGGCGCGGTGCTCGAAGCGCGCCGCTACCCCGAGGTCTCCCACATCTACGGTGCGCTGCACGGCGTGCGCGGCGTGGTCGAAGAGGACTTCGTGGACCTCGGCGAGGTGACCACGGCCAACCTGGAAGCCATGGCGGCCACGCCCTCCAGCGGACTGCTGTCGACGCGCGACAAGCCCGACGAAGCCTACTGCAAGAAAATCTTTGAGGTGTGCCAGGCGCACAACATTCGCTTCTTCTTCTATTGCGGGGGCAACGACAGCGCCGACACCTGTCGCATCGTGAACGAGCAGGCGCAGGCCGCCGGCTACGAGTTGCGCGTGATCCACGTGCCCAAGACCGTCGACAACGACCTGAAGGTGACCGACCACTGTCCCGGTTTCGGGTCGGCCGCGCGCTTCGTGGCCCAGGCCTTCAGCGGTGTGAACTACGACAACCGCGCCATCCCCGGCGTGTATATCGGCATTGTGATGGGCCGCCACGCCGGCTTCCTCACCGGGGCCTCGTGCCTGGCGCGCACCTACCCCGACGACGGCCCGCACCTCATTTACCTGCCCGAGCGCGCCTTCGATGAGGGCAAGTTCGTCGCCGATGTGAAGCGCGTGTACGAGGCGCACGGCCGCTGCGTGATTGCGGCTTCGGAAGGGCTGCAAAACGCCGAGGGCACGGCCATCGCCTCGCTGTATACCGGCGGCGAAAAAGACGCACACGGCAATGTGCAGCTCTCGGGCACGGGCGCACTGGGCGACCTGCTGGCCGGCATCGTGAAGGAGAAGACCGGTATCAAGCGCGTGCGCGCCGACACACTGGGTTACCTGCAGCGCAGCTTCCTCGGCTGTGTCAGCCCGACCGACGCCGAAGAGGCGCGTGCTGTGGGCGAGAAGGCGGCACAGTATGCGATTCGCCACAATGTCGACGGCTCGGTCGCCATGCGCCGCGTCGGCGACTATGCCATCGAATACTTCCTCACGCCGCTGTCGACCGTGGCGCGCCATTCCGTCGAGATGCCGGACGCGTTCATCAACGACGCGGGCAACGACGTGACCCGCGCCTTCGTCGACTATGTGCGTCCCCTGGCCGGGCCGTTGCCGCCCGCCGCCCGGTTGACGGCACCGCCCGTCGAGAAGGTCCTCAACCGCTAAACGTTTCATTCTCTCCACGCGGCCGGCTGTCTTCCAGACCGGCCGCGTATTGCGTTACCCGGCCAGTCGCCCACGAGGAAAACGATGCACCGCATTTCACGACGCACGCTGCTGACTGCCGGCGCCGCCGCACTGCTGGGCGGGCAGACGCGTGCCGCCCTGGCCCAACGCGGGCTGCGCCCCGGCGCGGGCGAGATGCTGCAATGTGCGCACATCGGCACGGGGCGCTACGGGCGCGTGTTGCTGGCCGCGCAGGCCGAAGACTTCAACGCCCAGGCCGCCATCCTCTGCGATGTGGACCGCCGCCAGTTGCGCGCGGCCGCCGCCTATGTCGGCCCCGAAACCGAAGTGCGTCTCGACTATCGCACCGCGCTGGCGCCCGCCAATATCGATGCCGCCGTCATCGCCACGCCCGACCACGGCCATGCCGTGCAGGCGGTCTTCGCAATCGAGGCCGGGAAAGACGCGTGGCTGGCTTCGCCCGTGTGCAATGGCCCCGCCGAAGCGCGTGCGCTGCTGGGCACCGCGGCCGACTACGAAGCCGTGCTGCACGCGGGCCTGCCCCTGTTCGAACGCGCCGTCGTGGCCGAGGCGCTTGCGACGGGCACCCCCAACGCCCCCGTGCAGGCCGAGGCGTGGGCCCCGGAAAACGCGGCCGGCGGCGACCCCCTGGCCGCCAGCGGCCCCCCGCCCGAACTCGACTGGGACCGGTGGCTGGGCCCGCACCGCTGGGTGCCGCACTA
Organism: uncultured Nitrospirales bacterium; assembly: GCA_964390765.1. Taxonomy (GTDB): domain Bacteria; phylum Hydrogenedentota; class Hydrogenedentia; order Hydrogenedentales; family JAGMZX01; genus CAYMLC01. Next base: position 3,606 of record CAYMLC010000020.1, on the reverse strand, counting down.
TGACGCGCGCCCCAACGGCGACTGGCGCTGGATGCTGAGCCTGGGCGGCGGCCGCGTGCGCGAGGCCGGCACGCAGGCGCTGGCCGTGGCGCTGGCCGTGGCGGGACAGACCGGGACTACGCGCTTTCGCGTGTCGGCCGAGGGCGAGGCCCCCGACCCCGCCGCGCGATTCGACGTGCCCGCGCGCCTGCGCGCCACCGTCGAGGCCGACGGCTTCACCTTTCGCTGGTCGCAACCGGGACCCGCCGAGGCCGGGGCCAGCGGCCTGCGCATCCAGGCGGACGGCGAGACGCGCCTCGCGCTGGATACGCTCGACGACAGCGCCGCCGAGGTGGCCGCCGCGCTTGACGCCTGGCACAGCGCGTGCCGCACCCGCGCCGACCGCACGCGCCATCTCGCGGTGGCGGCGCAGGCCGCCGCGCTCACGGCCACTATCAATGCCGCGTGGTATGCCGGGCAGCCGCTCGACCTTGACTTGACCGCCGCCACGCCCACGGGCCACGCCGCCGCCGATGCGCGCCTGCAGCCCCTCGCACGCGGACCCTGGCGCCTATGATGCCCGCCCGTTGTCTCGCGCTGATTGTGGTGTGCGCCGGAGCGCTGGCCGCGCACGCACAAGAGGCGCCGCCCCTCACGCCCGCCAGCGACACCGCACGTGCGCCCTGGCTGGTGGCCGTCGACGCCGGAAACGCCGTCGCCGCGGTGGCGGCCGTGGCCGAGGCTGGGCCCGACGCCTTCGTGCCACTCGGCGAACGCCTGCGCGCCGAGAACCCCGCGGTCGTGTGGGCCGCTTCACGCGCGCTCGAGGCCCTCTGGCGCAGCGTACCCGAAGCGGAACAAGACGCGGCCGCGACCGCCCTCACGCGCGTGGCCGAGGCCCTGGCGGTTTTCCCGTGCGACGCACCGGCCCACCCCGCCGCGCACCTGCGCTGCAGCGCGAAGACCGCCATCGTGCAGCAGCTCGGCCAGTGGCAAGCGGAAACGGCCGTATCCACGCTGCGCGAACACGTGGCCCACGCCACGGGCGGCGCCGAAGCCGCAGAGGCCCTCGCCCGCATCCGAACGGAATCGGCGCAGCAGGCGCTTATCGCATTGCTCACCGGCGACGACATCGACCGCGCCACGCGCGCGGCCTGGGCGCTCAGCACTGTACGCCGAGACGCCGTGCCTCCGGCCCTGGCCAGCGCGGTGGAAGGCGCCACCGGCGAACTGCGCACCGCCATCGGCGAGGCCGGCTCGCGCCTGGGCGTGCCACTGCCCAACCTCTACACGCTGCCCCCCGATGCCGCGGAATCCGAACGCCTCGCCTACAGCCGCGGCGGCATGCGCGCCGCACTGGTGGCCCTGCACCGGGGCGACCGGCGTACCGCCCGCCAGAATTTGCGCTACTTCGCGGACAGTGCCGCGCGCCGCTATCAGATACGTGCGGCCCTCGCTGGACTCGCGCGCATGAACCACGCCGAAGCGCCGCGCCTGGCCATTGGCTATCTCACGGCGCACCAGGTACGGCCGACCGCCATGCGCCTGTTGTCGGCCTGGGCCGGTGCCGAATTCGAAGACCAGCTGCGCCAGGCCTACGCCGTGACCGACCCCGTGCGCCAGGCCGCACTACTCGAAGTGCTGCAACAGCGCGGCGCCCAAGACCTCGCCCCACTGTTCGCCGAGGCCGAGCAATCGGAGCACACCGAACTGCGCAGCGCCGCACGCTGGCTGCAAGGCCAGCCCGTACCCGAGGCCGACCTGCTGGCGCTGCTGAAGACCGGTCTGCCCTGGACCCGCCGCCCCGCCGCCGAAAGCTATCTCGCTGCGGTGCGCGGCCACTTCGACGCCGGCCGCATGGATGTGGCCCGCGCCATGTACGGCGCACTGCTGCATCCCGACATTCCACTGCCCCTGCAACGCGCCGGCCTGGCGGGCCTCGGCCGTACGGGCGGCGAGACCCCGGAAAACCGCCTGCGCGCCGCGCTGGACGAGCCTGAACTGCGCATCACGGCGCACGCCGCCCTGGCGCGGCTGCTGGCCGAAGCCGGCCGCACGGAAGCCGCCGCCACCCTGGCCCGTGAGGCACGCGGCATCGAGGCGGCCCACGCCGTGGGCGAGGCGCTGGCCACCGAGGAAGTGGAGCTCTCCACCGATATCGCCGCGCGCTGGGGCTATGTGACGGCGTGGCAGATTGTCGGGCCCTTCCCCAACCCGCGCGGCCAGGCCTTCGGGCGCCCCTTCCTCGACGAGCGCCGCGGCCCGCGCGCCGGCGACGTGGACTTTCTGGGCGAGACTTACGCCTGGCGCCCGGCCACGGCCAGCGGCCTTCCCGCGTGGCTCGTGTTCGAAGAAGGCGCCACGCCACAGGTCTACTACGCCGCCACCGAGGTGGCCGTAGAAGAAGTGGCCGCCGCCACGCTGCACCTCGGCGCGACGGGCGGCGTCGAATTGGTCTACGCCGGGGCCCCCGTCTATGCCCGGGCCACGGCATTCACCGGCACGCCGGGTGAAGTGCGCGTGCCTGTCGTCTTGAGCCCGGGCCGCAACCAGATACTCGTAAAGCTGTTGACCACCGGCGCGCCCGGCCGTCTGGCATTGCGGCTGACCACGCGGCAGGACGAAGCCATCGACCTCAATCAGCAGCAACTGCCCGAAGACGGCCTCGATGGCGTAGGCGTCTCGGGCGATACCCTGCTGCGCTCGCTGGAGAATATCGAACCATGACCCTCCTGCTCGCCCTTGCCTGTACCCTGGCCGCCGATACGGCCGTCACCCCGCTGCCGCGCGCCCACGCGCACAACGACTACTACCACGACCGGCCCCTGCGCGACGCGCTGGACCACGGCTTCGGCAGTATCGAGGCCGACATCTTCCTCGTTGAAGACGACGTGTGGGTCGCGCACGACGTCGAAGAACTCGACGCATCGCGCACGCTGCGCAGCCTCTACCTCGAACCCCTGCGTCAACGCGCCCAGGCCAACGGCGGCAAAATCTATCCCGGCGCGCCGCCACTCATTCTGCTGGTCGACATCAAGACCTGGAGCGCGAACAAACACCACAGTGGCGAGCGCGTCGGCGGCGAGCAGACCTATCCCGTCTTGCGGCGCGTACTCGAAGACTACCGCGACATCCTCACCGTCTGGCACGACGACCACACCGAACCGGGCGCCGTCAGCGTCATCATCAGCGGCAACACACCGCGCGCTCAGATTGCCGCCGAATCGCCCCGGCTCATGGCCATCGATGGGCGCCCCCACGATCTCGACACCGACGTGAACCCGAACCTGATACCACTTATGAGCAGCGCATGGTTCTCGCACTTCCGCTGGTTCGGCCTGCCCGCCACCATGCCCGAAGACCAGCGCGCCACCCTCGACGACCTGGTGCAGCGTGCCCACGCCCACGGCATGAAAGTGCGCTTCTGGGGCGGCCCCCAGACCGACGTCATCTACCAGACCCAATACGACGCTGGCGTCGACCTGCTCAACACCGACGACCTCAGCGGCCTGCGCGACTTCCTGTTGGAACAGCGCGAAGAGGCGGACAGCGACCAGCCAGACAGCGACCGGCCAGACAGCGAACAGGCGGAATAGGCCCCCCGGTCACTGCCTCCGCCCCCGTCTC
>CAYMLC010000019.1:0-18184 GCA_964390765.1 uncultured Nitrospirales bacterium | reverse complement strand
GTTGGCGCGCCAGCTATCGTAGGCGTCCCACAGCGCGTCGATGCCCTGGGCCACATCGCGCCGCGCCAGCCGCTTCAGCTTCGCGGCGTCATCATTCCACGCCAGAAACAGGTCCCACCCCGCCTCGGCGAAGTCGGCCCCCTGCACCGTGCTGGCGGCCTCGGCACACTGGCGGCCACAGCGCCGCCGCGCCGCACGCAAGCGGGCCCGCGCATGGTCGAGGGCGGGGCGTTGCTCGGCCGGTGCGGTGCCGCGCCAGCCGTCCAGTTCCTGCAACATCACATCCAGCTCGCGCGGGCGGCCCAGCAGCTGCGTGACCTGTTTGGCCTGGGCATTCATGGCGCGCCGCTCGGCCTTGGGCACCAGTGGTTTATAGCTGCGCAAGGCGGCCCGAACCCGGCGGCTGGCCACGCGCAAGTCGTGCACGCCATCCACGTCTTCATCGGCTGCGTGGGGTGCCTCGTCCAGCATTGTGCGCAGTCGCAGCTTCAATTGTTCGGCCGGTGTCGGCACCGGTTGCTTGCTCGCCTTCTGCGGTGCCGACTTGGTCTTGGCCGTTTTGTTGTTGGCCGTCTTGCTCTTGGCCGCCTTGTGCCGGGTGGACACACGCCTGGTGGAGCGTGTCTTCGTGGACTTACCGTTCGCAGCCTTGCCGTTGCCTTTTGTCATTATGCTCCTTTTTCGCGCAGGGCAAAATGTTAGCAAAAGGTTAGGGCGCGCCGCCACCCCGGCCGGCGGTTCTTTGCTTTCTCGCTATAGCAGGTATACTTGCGTGCGGAAGGTGCCGCACACGGGGTTGGTGCATGCCGGGGCTACTACTTATGCGCACATCGCAACAAAACTGCATCCATGTGACGGCGGCCGCTTTGGCGCTGCTGCTGTCGGGCGTGCTGTCGCCGGCAGCTGTGGCGGGCGGCGCGTCCGATGCTTTCGAGCCAGACAATACCCCCGGCGACGCCCGTGCGATTACGCGCGGGGCGACGCAGTCGCGCACGCTGGGCGGTGAAGACGTAGCGGACTACGCGTTCTTCGACCTCGCGATTGCGGCGCGCGTGCGCGTGGAAGTGCTGAGCCGGACACTGCAGGGCGAGCTGACGCTGTTTGGCGATCTGCTGGGTGGCGCCACCGATGTGCTGGCCTATGACCCTGCGGCGTCGGCGGACGGCCGCTATGCGATTGAGACGCCGTTGCGCCCCGGCCGCTACTTTATTCTCGTAGAGGCGCCAGGGGGCGGCACGCCGTCGCGCAACTACCAGTTGTCGTTTGGCGTTGAATCGACAGATGGCTTTGACCTGGACTACCGCTTTGCGCGCGTGGCGCCGTTGCGCGCGCAGCGGCACGACTTCACGGGCGTGGGACCGATTGCACACGATGGCGAAGGCACGCTGTATACGCTTGACCCCGAGACGTTCGTGGTGCGCCGCTACACCAGTGTGGGGCAGTTCCTGACGCAGTGGGAGACAATACCCGGCGCGACAGACCTGGCCGTGGTGCCGGGCTTTGTGCTGGTGCGCAATGGGGCGACGGGCGAGCTGAAGCTGTACGACAGCGAAGGCAACTTCATTGCGCAGAATCCTTTTGCACTGCCGGGCGATGCGGGACAGATCGCGGGGCGCGCCTTTGCCGATGGGCGGCTGCGCTTCTATGTGGAGTTGTCGCCGCCCACCCAGACACTCGTCTTCGACCCGGAAAGCGGGACGATCTCGCCTGTCGACATTTTCGATAACGGCACCGGCCAACCCTTCGCCGTGCTGAGCAACGGCGACGTGGCCGCCATCAATGCCAGCCGCAGCGGCATCACCGTGATCTCGCGAATGAAGCAGGGCGCGGCCACCCGGGTGCTGACGTCGAAGGGCGACAGTATCTACACCGATATCACGGTCGACGCGAACGACAACATCTATGTGACCGACTCGCTGGGCGGCCGCGTCGTCTTGTTCGATTCAGAGGGCAACCAGCTCGCACAGTTTGGCGCGGGTCCGGGTCTTGGCCTTGGTCAACTGTCCCGGCCGCTGTTTTTGACCGCGCACCGTCAGGGCCAGATCTATGTGCGCGACAGTGCGGACATCCTGTTGGGCGACGGCACGGGCCTGGTGGCCGCGAACAGCATCACGCGCTTCGCGACCAATGGCACGCCGCTGGCCCGCTTTGCCCAATCCGGTGCGCGCCCGGGTGAGTTCGGCGCACCGCGCGGCATCGTGTCGGATGCGAACGGTGTGGTGGTCATTGATACGCTGAACCGGCGGGTGCAGCAGCTCAGCCCCGACCTGCAGTTTGAGTCTGAATTCAGCGACCCGAACCCCGATAGCGATGGGACCTTCCGCCAGCCGCGCGGCGTGGCGCTGGGCCCGGACGGCACTATCTGGGTGGCCGACTTCACCGGCAGCGTGGTGGTGCAGTTCGACGTGGACGGCACGCCCCTGCGCGTGCTCGATCCGGCCGCGCTGGGGGTGTTTTTCGACCAGCCGGCCGACGTGGCCGTGGCGTCTGACGGCACGCTCTACATCATCGAAGCCGAGACCGACACCATTATCGTGCGCGCGCCCGGTGGCGCGGTGTCGGTGTTCGGCGGCAATGGCACACAGCCGGGCCGCTTCGAAGAACCGGCCGCGCTCGCCATCAGCCCCGACGGCGCCATCTATGTGGCGGATGCGCGAACGGGGCGGGTGCAGCGCTTCAGTTCGGACGGCCAATTCGAGTGGGCCTTCCAGCCAGCCGACCCCGAAGAGCCTTGCGGCTGCGGCCAACCCTTCGACCTCGCCTTCGACGACGACGGCTTCCTCTATATCGCGGAGGCGCAAACCAGCGTGATCTTGAAGACCGACGCCTACGGCAATTTCGTATCGCGCATCGGCAGCTTCGGCACGGCGCCCGGCCAGTTGCGTATCCCCGGCGGGGTTACGGTGGCGCCCGATGGCGTGGTCTACGTGAGCGATACGGGCAACGACCGGGTGCAGCGTTTCGTGCCCGAGACGGCCGCCCCGGCAAAGGCGAAGGGGACCACTGCTGCGTTGAGCGGCCGCAAGGCGATCATCGTGGCGGCACGTGGACCCGGCAGCTCCCTGTCGATGCGCCGTGCCACGGAACACCTGAGCGCGCTGGCGTGGCGTGCCCTGCGCAACCAGGGTTTCGCGAGTGATGAACTGCGCCTGTACAGCCCCGATACCCCCTTCGATCTCGATGGCGACCGCGATACGGTCGAGGTGTTTCCGCTTGCGAAGTCGGCGCTGCTCGAAGCCATACAGAATTGGGCATCCGATGCCGAGACCCTGTTGATCTATGTGATTGGCCCCGCCGACGGAACCAGCATCCAACTCAATCCCGCGGGCGAGACCCTCGGTGTGTTCGACCTCAGCAGCGCCCTGGATGTCGCCCAGGCAGGCGGCCAGCAAGTGGCCGTGGTGCTCGACACCCCCGGTGCCGGGGCTTTCAATGTGGCGCAATTGCAGGCGGACGACCGGATTCTCATCACCGGCACGCGCGCGTTGCAGCCGGCCTTCTATCTGGCGGATGGCACGGTCTCGTTCAGCTACTACTTCTGGACCGCGCTGGGACGGGGCGACTCGCTGCAAGGCGCGTTTGATACGGCGAGCCGCGCGGTAAACCGCCGGTTGCGCTATCAGGTGCCGCGGCTGACCGGCAGCTTTACGAACACCGCCTTGCCGAAGCAGCACAAGAATGACGACGCAAACGCCGTGCGCGATTTCAGTCCGGTCGACTACACGCAGATTCCGCCCACGATCGAGAATGTGGTCGATGTGATCGACGTCGACGAGACCGCTACCGATGCGCTGCTTTCTGCGTCGAATGTCAAAGATGCCGACGATGTCGTAGCGACGGTGCAGGTCGTGGTTACGCCGCCGGTGGAATTGATGGGCGGCGCGACGGCTATCACCGATCTGCCGGTGGTTGAATTGCAGCCGGAGAGCATGGCGGACTTCGAGGCGGTGGCCGAGGTCTTCGCGGCGGCGGGCGCCTATCAGCTCGACTATATCGCGCTGGACCAGAACTTCAATCCGTCCGAGCCGGAGCGCGGCTATGCTGTGAAGTCGGGGGGCATCGTTCCGGCCTCGCTGTCGGTCAACGTCTTCAACCTCGATACTGAGCAGCCGGTCACGTCGGCCTTTGTCTGCATCGTGCCCGGTGAAGCGCCGTGCGTGGACGAGAGCGAGGAAGGGGTCTACTTCTTTTTCGGCATCTTCGGCAGCGGCTACTACGATATCGATGCGGCGGCATCCGGATTCGAAGATGCCGGCGGCCGGGTATATGTGAGCCCGGGCGACGTGTCCGTATCGGCCACGGTGCTGATGGAGCCGTTGCCGCTCGAGGGCATCCACTCGGCGGACACGAACCCGCCCGACAACCGGATCAACTTGAGCGAGCTGCTGCGCGTTATTCAGTTTTTCAACGGTGGCGGCATTGTCTGCAATGCCGCAAGCGAAGACGGCTACGACCCGGGCGCCAGCGGTGACCGCACGTGTGCGCCGCACGACAGCGACTACGCGGCACAGGACTGGGCGATTAACTTGACCGAACTGTTGCGGCTGATTCAGTTCTTTAACTTTGGCGGCTATGCACTGAGCGAGGCCAGCGAAGACGGCTACGTGCCGGCGGAGGCTTCATAATGCATGGCGTACGAGGCGTGCACGGCGTGCGCGTGTGGGTGTGGGTGGTGGTGTGTGCGCTGCTGTGCGTGGGCTCGGCGGGTCCGGCCGCGGGCCTGGAACTGGTGGCGCACCGGGGCGCGAAGCTGCACGCGCCGGAGAACACGATGGCGGCCGCGCGCAAGGCCGTGGCGCTGGGGGCCGCGTGGATCGAGGTGGATGTGCGCCGCAGCGCGGACAACGAGCACTACCTGATGCACGACGTGCGCGTGGACCGCACCACCGACGGCGAGGGCGCCATCGCCACGATGACCCGCGCCGAAATCGATGCGCTCGATGCGGGGCGCTGGTTCGGGCCGGCCTTTATCGGCGAGCCGGTGCCGCGCGTTTCCACGCTGCTGGCGTGGGCCCGGGGCAAGGCCGGGATCTATTTCGATGTGAAGGATGCGGACCTGGCCAAGCTGGCCGACGAGGTGCGCCTGGCGGGCATGGCCGACGATACCTTCTTCTGGTTTGGCAACCGCGAATCGGCCAAGGCCTTTCGCGCCCTGGCGCCCGACCTGGCGCTCAAGATTAACGCGCCCACGATAGAGGCCGTGGAGGTGGCCGCGCGGGAGTATGGCGCGCAGATTGTCGAGTGCGGGCCGCAGTCGCTGACGCCCGACTACTACGCGGCGTGCGAGGCGGCCGGCGTGCGCATCATGGTCATTGCGCTGGGCCGCAACCGTGAAGACGTGTACCGCCGCGTCATGCAGAGCCCGGCGGCGCTCTTGCTGCTGGACGCGCCCGACGTCTTTCATGCACTGGCCGACGCCGCGGCGCACCCGGTGCCGGCGCCCAGCCCGATGCCCGAGCCGGGCGGCAGGGGGCCGGGCGGGGCCGCTCGCTAGCCGGTCCCGGCGCTCACGCATTCCTCATGTAGCCGGTGTAAAACTTGCAACTTGCCCCGAACGTTAGATATCTAACTGCCAGCCACCTAACACCTAGCCCGCACGGAGTGTGACGTACCATGCGTAATTGGCTCTCAAACCAAGTATTCCAGTGGATTCACGGCAACCACCTTATCTACAACACCTGTTGGGAAGACCCGCGCTGTGACCGCGAAGCGCTCGAACTGGGCGCCGACGACAACGTGCTGGTCATTACCTCGGCGGGCTGCAATTCGCTCGACTACGCCCTGTGCGCACCGAACCATGTCTACGCCGTAGACATGAATCCGCGGCAGAACGCGCTGTTGGAATTGAAGCTGGCGGGCATTCGCGCGCTCGAGTTCGATGACTTCTTCCGGGTGTTCGCGCGCGGCTACAGCGAAGATTTTGCGGACCTGTATCGCCGCCACCTGCGCCCCGAGTTGGGCGATTTTGCCCGCGGCTACTGGGATGACCACGTGCACTGGTTCAAGCCGCCGCGCCAATACGGGGGCCTGTACTTCCACGGCACGTCGGGCTATTTCGCGCGCATGATGAACCACTACCTGGACAAGCGCCCGGGCCTGCGCACCGGCATCGAGCAGTTGCTGGCGTGCGAGACCGTGGCCGAGCAGCAGGAACTGTATTACGGCGGTCTGCGCGACCGCTTCTGGAATCCGTTCATGCGCTGGGTGGCCGGCCGCGATACCACGCTGGCGATGGTGGGTGTGCCGCGCGAACAGCGCAAGCAGGTGGAGCGCAACTACGCGGGCGGCATTGCCGAGTTTGCCGAGCAGTGCCTCGACTACGTGTTCGCGCTGCTGCCCCTGGGCGACAATTACTTCTGGCGCGTATACCTGACGGGCCAATACAGCGCGCAGTGCTGTCCGGAATACCTGAAGCGCGACAACTTCTACGCGTTGAAGGGCGGTCTGGTGGACCGCATCAGCACGTACACCGACAGCGTGGCGGGTTTTCTGCAAAAGCACGATGCGCCCATCTCGCGCTTCGTCCTGCTCGACCACATGGACTGGCTGGCGAATGCGCATCATGAAGGGTTGCGCGCCGAGTGGCAGGCGATTACGGACCGCGCGGCACCCGACACGCGCGTGCTGTGGCGCAGCGGCGGTACGCATGTCGACTTCGTGGATCCGGTGGAAGTGGCCATCAACGGGGAGCGCACGCGGGTGGGCGAACTGCTGACGTACCACCGCGACTGGGCCGCGGCCCTGCACGCGCGCGACCGCGTGCACACCTACGGCAGCTTCTATATCGCCGACCTGGCAACGGCCTAGCCGGCGGGCGGCATGGGCGTCTGGAACGACCTCAAGATCCTTTATCACCTGGCGCTCTCGCCCATTCGGGGGGAGAGCCACGCCGACCGCCTGGAGAGTTTTTACGGCGGCCAGGCCGAACAGTACGACGACTTTCGCAAGCGCCTCTTGCAGGGCCGCGAATCGCTGTGCCAGCGCTTGCCGCTGGCGCCCGGCGGTGTGTGGGTCGATTTCGGCGGTGGCACGGGCGCCAACGTCGCCTTTGCGGGCGATGCCGTGCGCGAACTGAAACAGGCCTACGTGGTCGACCTGTCGCCCTCGCTCCTGCGCGTGGCGCGCCAGCGCTTCGAGGAACTGGGTCTCGACAATGCCCGCGCCATTGAAGCCGACGCCACACGCTGGACACCGCCCGAGGGCTATGCCGACGTGGTGACCTTTTCCTATTCGCTCACGATGATTCCCGATTGGTTCCGCGCCATCGATCATGCGCGCGAGCTGCTGCGTCCGGGCGGCACCATCGGCGTGGTCGATTTCTTTGTGTCGCGCAAGTACCCCGAGGCCGGGCGTGTGCGCCACGGCTACGGCACGCGCACGTTCTGGCCATGGTGGTTCAGCAACGACAACGTGTTTCTGAGCCCGGACCACCTGCCCTATCTGCAGGCGCATTTCGAAACCCGGGCGATTGAAGAATGCCGGGCCCGCGTGCCGTACATCCCGCTGATGCAGGTGCCCTATTACCAGTACTTCGGCGTGAAGCCCGCGGATCAGAACAGCGCCAGCTGATCGCCGCCGGGCCGGCGGAAGGCGGTTGTGCTGAGCGGTACCCGCTCGCGGCTGAGACCGTATTTGCGCGCGCAGGTGTCGAAGAGATTGGCCATCTGCCGGGCAAACACGCCTTCCCCCTTCATGCGGGAACGGAAGCTGCTGTCGTACAGTCGGCCGCCGCGCAACGCACGCACCCGGCTCAACACGCGCTCCTTGCGCAGCGGCGCGTGCTGTTCGAGCCAACGCTCCATCAACGGGGCCACCGCATGCGGCAGCCGCAGCACCACATAGCCCGCGTGCCGGGCGCCCGCGTCGGCCGCGGCCTGTAGAATCTGCGGCGCTTCGTGGTCGGTCAGCCCCGGAATGATGGGCGCCACCATGACACCCGTGCGCACGCCGGCGGCGCTCAACTGGCGCAAGGTGTCGAGCCGCTGCGCCGGCGACGAGGTGCGCGGTTCCAGGGTCCGGTTCAACGCGAGGTCGAGCGTGGTGATGCTCACCATGACCGCCACGGCGTCGTGCCCGGCCAGGCGCGCCAGCAGGTCAAGGTCGCGCGTAACGAGGCGGTTTTTTGTGATGATGACGACCGGGTTGCGCGTGTCCGCCAAATACCTCGAGACAGCCGCGCGTGATTTTGAAGTGGCGTTCCACCGGCTGGTAGCAGTCCACGTTGCCGCTCATCGCTACCGGTTGCGGCTGCCAGCCGGGGCGGGCCAGGGCCGCACGCAAGAGCCGCGGCGCATCGTGCTTCACGAGGATACGCGTCTCGAATTCGAGTCCCGCCGAAAAGCCCAGGTACTCGTGCGTGGGCCGCGCATAGCAATACACACACCCGTGCTCGCAGCCGCGATACGGATTCAGCCCCACGTCGAAGCCGACGTCCGGGCTGTCGTTGCGCGAGAGGATTTCGCGCGTGCGGTCGGCGATGTATTGCGTGTCGGGGCGCGGTCCGTCGTCGTCATCCAGCGTCGTGGCGTCGGCCTCCGGCACATAGGTGTAGCCATCGAAGCGGTTCGCCGGATTCCACGATGCGCCCCGCCCGCGCAGGGCCTCGGCCTCGCGCGGCCGCGTCATGGGTGTGTCTTTCGTCTCATGGACCCAGCGTAGCAAACACTGAATATATTTTCAACTGTTCTGGTGCGGCGTACCGTTACCTTCCGCTATCGTCCGTACATGCGCTACCCAATACTCTTCACTTGCCTCCTGTTGCTGGCAGCTACCGTGCGCGCCGAAGACGTGCTCGCGCGTTTTCCCGCCGACGCGGCCGAGGAACTGAATGCGGCCGCCGGCCTGCCGGGCGACGTGGTGGCCGCCGTGCCGGAAGCGGGGGTATTGCGGCTGGTGCACGAGGGCAGCGGCCCGCACCTCGTGCAGTTGTTCGACGTGCCGCTGGGGCCGCAAGACCGCACGCTGCTGTTCTACCGCCTGCGCGTGCGCGGGGTGGGCGCGGCGGTGCCGCTGCACCTGGCCCTGTTGGCGCACACGGAATCTGGGGGCCGCTTCCTGCAGCAGGCCAACCGGGTGGTGGTGGCGGCGGACGCGTGGCAGACCATCGAGACGCCGTTCTTTATCAAGCGCGCGCGAGAGACGCCCACCCGCCTCACGCTGGCGGTGCGCTTTCTGGGCGCGCACACCATCGAAATCGACGAAGCCGCGCTCGTGCGCGACGATACGGCCCTGCCCGTGCGTGTGCTGACGCGGCAGGTGCGTGGCCAGCTGGGGCGTGCGCTGGCGGGGCTGGGCGCGGCGACGGGCCTGTTGGTGGCGCTGCTGGCGCTGGTGGCGTTTCGGGGGCGCGGCGCGCGGGTGGCCGCGGCCATGGCCGCGCTGCTGTTGCTGGCTAGTGCGGCGGCGGCCGGCTATGGCGTGTTCGAGGCGCTGCGCGGCGCACCACGTGTGTTGTGGCTGCCCTACGTGGCGAGCGGGCTGGCGGGTCTGCTGGCGGCCGTGGGGGCGGGCGTGCTGCTGCGCCTGCGCCGCGAATAGCAGCGAAGCCGGCAAGCGGGCCCACGCGCGGCGGTGCCGGTCCCGGGTATCAGTTGGCCGTTGTGCTGAGGCCGGTGGGTGGGCCGAGTTCGCGCGCGAAGAAGGTGAGCAGCGCGTCGAAGATTGCGGGGCGCGTCCAGGGGCGCAGCTTGCCGAAGCCGTGGCCACCCCCTTCAAAGGGCAGTAATTCCGCCGCTACGCCGGCCGCCTGCATCGCGGCCACATAGTCTTCGGCCATCTGAAAGTCGACGGCCCAGTCGCGCGTGCCATGCATGACGGCGGTGGGTGGCTCGCTGCCGTCGATGTGAAACAGGGGCGAATAGGCCTGGTAGACGAGGGGCGCGTCTTCGAAGCGCAGGCCGCCGGTGTAGGCGCGCACGATGGGATTGGGTATCCAGGTGGTCAGGTCGTAGACGCCGTAGAGCAGGAAGGCGGCGTCGACGGCCGAGGAGGTGCCGGGCGGGTCGATGCCGAGTCCTTCGTCGTTTGTGGTGGCCGCCACGAGCCCGGCCAGGTGCCCGCCGCTGCTCGAGCCGAACAGGCCGATGCGCTCGGGGTCCAGGTTGTAGTCGCGGGCGTGCAGGCGCAGCCAGCGGATGGTGTCCTTGATGTCTTGCACCTGGCCGTAGAAGCCGTCTTCGGGTATGAGCCGGAAATCGACCGAGGCCGTGGCATAGCCGGCGATGGCAAAGTGATGCACGAAGTCCTGATAGTCGTTGCTCGTGCCAACGAACCAGGCGCCGCCGTGGACCAGCACAATGACGGGATGCGGACCCACACGGTTGGTCGGGCGGTACAGGTCCACGCGCACCGCGCCGCGCTCGCGCTCGGCCACCAGCAGGCCGCGTTGGCCTTCGAGGGGCACCTCGGCACCGGGCAGCAATACACTCCAGAATATCAGCGCCTGCATGAGAACGGAAAACATGGGGAACTCCACACCTCGTGGGAAGTGTGCCAAGGCGCCGGTGGGTGGTCAACGGCGGTGTTTCAGGGCAGGGGGATACCGTAGAAGCGGTGCGCGTTTTCCGTGGTGCGCTTGGCCAGTTCCTGCGGCGCTACGCCGATGGTCTGTGCCAGTCGTGCCGCGGTGTGCTGTACGTAGAAGGGTTCGCAGCGTTTGCCGCGCAGCGGCATTGGGGCCAGGTAGGGCGCATCGGTCTCGACCAGGAGGCGTTCGAGCGGCACGCGTTGTGCCGCGTCGCGCAGGGGCTGTGCCTTGTTGAAGGTCACATTGCCGGCGAACGAGATGTAGAAGCCGAGCCCGAGAAACTGTTCGGCTTCGGCCGGGCCGCTGCTAAAGCAGTGCATCACGCAGCCGGCGAGTTGAGGCGCATACTCGCGCAGCATCGCGTGGCAGTCGGCGTCGGCCTCGCGGTTGTGGATCACGATGGGAAGTTGCAGTTCCACGGCGAGGTCGAGCTGGCGGCGAAAGGCGTGCGCCTGTACCTCGCGCGGCGCGAACTCGTTGAAGTAGTCGAGGCCCATCTCGCCAATAGCGATGACCTGGGGGTGGGTACTGTGCGCGCGCAGGGCGTCGAGCGCGCCGTCGTCGACCTGGGCCGCATGGTAGGGATGAAAACCCAGCACAGCGTGCAGCCGCGGCCGCACCAGTTCGAGCGCGGCGGCGTTGCTCTCGAGGTCGCCGCCGATAGTCACGCACCACGCCAGGGCATCGAGGTTGCGCGCGATCACTGCGTCGCGGTCCTCGTCGAAGCGCGGAGACTGCAGGTGGCAGTGCGTATCGACGAGCGGAGTCAGTGCGGGTTCCGCAGCGCTCTCGCTCACGATTCGCCTTTGCCGCGCCGCCCGCGTTTGCCGCCGCGCCGCCGCCGGCCGCGCCGCTTGCCTTCGCCTTCGGCGCCGCCCTGTTCGGGGGTGGTGCCTTCCGTCTGCTGCGCCGCACGGTCGGCCGCGGTCTCGGGTGCCGCCTCCTGCTCAGGGCGCTCACCCTCACGCTCGGCCTTGGGCGCAGCGTGCGGTGTCTCGGCCGGCGGCGCATCCTGCGTGGCGGCGGGGGGCGCCGACTGCGGTGCGGGTTCCGCGTCTGGTTCGCCCGGCCTGGGAACCGGGTCCGCCTTACTGGTCCGGTCCGGCCGGTTCGTCAGGTCTGCCTTGGCACGAACGTCTGCGCGGGCGCCACGCTCTTGTCTGGTTGCCTGCTCTGGCTGGGCACCCCGTTCTTGCTGGGTCCCCTGGTCCTGCTTGGCCCCCTCCTGGTCCTGCTTGGCGCGGCGCTTGGCCGTCTCGTACTGGTCGTTCTCGTAGCTGAGGCAGCACAAGAGGCGGCCGCACTGTCCGGAGATCTTCGACGGGTTCAGCGACAGGTTCTGCCGCTTCGCCATCCGCATGCTGATCGGCTTGAACTCGTTCAGCCACGTGCTGCAACACAACTCGCGCCCGCACGAGCCGATGCCGCCGACCATCTTTGCCTCGTCGCGCACCTGGATGTGGCGCATCTCGATGCGCGTGCGCAGGTCATGCGCGAGGTCGCGCACCAGCTCGCGGAAGTCCACACGGTCTTCGGCAGTGAAGTAGAAGATGACCTTCTGTTTGTCGAAGGTGTACTCGGTATCGACGAGCTTCATGGGCAGGCGGCGCTCGCGAATCTTTTCGAGGCAGATCTTCTGTGCCTTGCGCTCTTCCTCTTCGAGGCGGCTCTGGGTGCTGCGGTCTTCGTCGTCGACCCGCCGCAGCATGCGCATCGAATAGCGCTTCCTCATCTCCTGCGGCAGCGGCTCGGGCGGCAAGACACAGGTGCCCCACTCGGTGCCGCGGTCGGTTTGCACCACGCACGCTTCATCGCGCTGGATGGTGGGGTCGTCGCACAGAAAACTGAACACGCGCCGCGGCTTGCGCAGGCGCACTCTTACCACATGCATGACTCAATACTCTCCGGCGGTGTGCCCGCCGCTACGCCGCCAGCGCGAAGAAGAGGTCGCGAAAGACGCGCTCTTCATTCAAGAAGCGCTCCAGATAGGTGCGCGCTTTATCGATCGCACGCAGCTTCGCGTCGTAGTCTCGCTCGGGCAGCGCCGCCAAACGCGCCAGTTGGTCCCGGTGGAGTACGTGTGCGGCGCCGCCGGTGGCGCGATAGACCAGCGCGTCGCGGTACCAAGTCTCCAACAGGTACAAGTACTCAAGCATATCACGGCGAATGAGGGCTTCCGCCAACGCGGCCTGCTCGGTCTTCACGGCCTCGCGGTCCTCGCGCGTGGCTTCCTTGCTGTCCGGCATGGCGATTTGCGCCTGCACCTCCGATTCGATGCCGGTGCGGCGGTTGGCCAGGTGCTTGGCAAACGACTCGCTCAACACGAGGGGGTCGTCGCCCTGTTCCAGTTGCGCGGTCAGTTCGAGCACCACCGCGCGCCGCTCGCTTTCGACCAGGTCGAAGGCGCGGTCCATCTGCCCCTGCGACAGGGCGGCGATGGCCTCGGCCTCGGCGTCGGTATGGGTGGCGGCCAGCAAGGCGGCCACGGTCTGCGGGCGCAGGGCACCAAAGCGCAGCGCCTGGCAGCGGGAACGGATGGTGGGCAGCAATTGCCGCGGATACTGCGTGACCAGCATGAAGAGCGCGTTGCCCGGCGGCTCTTCCAGCGTCTTCAGCAGATGGTTCTGCGCGGGCAGGCCCATGCGGTCGGCATCGAGCAGGAGGAACACGCGGTGGCTGCTCTCCATCGGGCGCAGTGCGGCGAGTTCGTTGATGGCGTCGATCGCGTTCACGTCGATAATGCGCGACTTCTTGACCGGCGTCACGATGCGCAGGTCGGGGTGGTTGCCATGGTCGATCTTGCGTGCCAACTGCGCAGGGTCGGCGGCGCCCCGGGCCAACAGGGCTTTCGCCATGGCGAGTGCGGTCTGGCGTTTGCCGACCCCGCCCGGACCCCAGAACAGCAGCCCGTGCGGAATGCGTGCGGCGTCCAGCATGCGGCGCAACGTGCGCACGGGCACCGCCTGGTCGCGTATACCGCTGAACGGGTCGTCGGCCATGGCGCGCGGTGCAGCCTCCCTTGGCGGCCGGGCGGCCGCGCTATTCGCTGATAACGGCGTAGGCCGCTTCGGTGGTCTCGCAGGCGGTCAGCTCTTCAAAGAACTCGCGGTCTTTCAGCGCCACCATCACCTGGGCCAGCAGGCCGAGGTACACCTTGTCCTGGCCCTGTGGCGTGGCGAAGAGCACCATCACGTAGACGGGCTTCTTGTCGAGCGTATCGAACTCGACGCCGTGCGGTGCCACGCCCACGCCCAGTGCGGGAAACTCGACCTCGGGAATGCGCACGTGCGGAATGGCGATGCCCCCGCCGATGCCGGTGCTCATCACCGATTCGCGTTCGTTCACCGCCCGCTCGAAGGCCGCGCGGTCACGCACGGCGCCGCTGGCTTCCACGGCATCCATGAGCAGGCGTAACGCATCGGCCTTGCTCGCGCCCTCGGGGATGATGGTAATTTGCGACTGTTGTACTTCAACGCCGAATGCGCTCATGGTGTCCCGCAACATAGACAGTCCCCGTGTGGATGGTGCACGGGCTGTGGTTAGGCTACGACCAGTGCGGGCAGCTGCTCGCGCATGCGGCGCATGGCCTCGTCGAGCCGGTCGTCGTTGACCGCCAGCGAAAAGCGCACGAAGCCTTCGCCATATTCGCCGTAGGCCGCGCCGGGCGCCACCACCACGGCGCAGGTCTCGAGCAGGTGGTCGCAGAAGCTGGCCGAGGTATGGCCCTGCGGCACGGGCACCCACAGATAGAAAGTGCCGCGCGGCGGCTCTTGCGCCCAGCCCAGTTCGCGCAGGGTCGCGACCACCTTCTCGCGACGGCGGCCATAGACTTCGATCATTTCGTCGATGAAGGCATCGCCATGGTCGAGCGCCTCGATGGCGGCGTACTGCACCGCGTTGAAGACGCCCGAGTCGGTGTTGGCCTTCGACGTGGCGATCGCGTTCACGATGTCGGCATTGCCCGAGGCCATGCCCACACGCCAGCCGGTCATGTTGTAATGCTTCGAGAGCGAGTTCAGTTCGACGCCCACCTCCTTCGCACCCGCCGCACTCAGAAAGCTCAGCCGCTCGGCGCCGAACACGGTCTCGCTGTAGGGGTTGTCGTAGCAGATCGCGATGTCGTGGTCGCGCGCAAAGGCCACCAGGTCGTCGAGGAAGGGGCGCGTGGCCACCGCGCCGGTGGGATTGTTCGGATAGTTCAGGTAGAAGGCGGTCGCCTTCTTCGCCACGTCGCCCGGAATCTCCGAGAAGTCGACCAGAAAATCGTTTTCGGCGCGCATCGGCACGCTGTAGGGCTCGGCATCGACGAACCAGATGCTGGGCCGGTAGCCGGGATAGCCCGGGTCCGTGACCAGCACCGTATCGCCCGGATTCACCACGCCCAGGGCGAAATGGTGGCAGCCTTCCTTCGAACCGATCAGTACGCACACCTCGCTGCCGGGGTCCAGCTGCACGTCATACCGGCGCGCATACCAGCGGGCCACCGCCTCGCGCAGCGGACCCATGCCCCACTCTTCGTCCGTGGGGTAGCGGTGGTTTTCCTTGTCCTGTGCGGCCGCGCTCAGGGCATCGATAATGTGCTGCGGCGTGCCGTCGACCGGGTCGCCAATGGCCAGGCTGATGACATCGACGCCGCGCGCCTTGGCCGCATTGATCTTCTGGCGCAGCGCGGAGAAGAGGTAAGGCGGAATGCGTTTGAGTCGTTCGGCGGTCTGCATGGCAAGCGGCCTCGTGGTTGCGTACTGCGGCCCCTGCGCCCTCGATGGCGCAATCCGCTGATCTTAGCCCCCCCAGCCCGGAGCGTCAAACCCTCGCCGCAACTACGCGTCGGTGGCGTTGTGCAGAATGGTGTGGTCCATATTGAGCGCGGGGCGGCCGGCCAGCGGCAGGCCCACGGGGCGCGCGGGCACGCCGACCACCGTGGTGTGCGGCGGCACATCGTCGAGCACCACGGCGCCCGCGCCGACCTTGGCGCCTTCGCCCACCACCACGTTGCCCAGAATCTTGGCGCCCGCCGCGATGAGTACGCCCTCGCGCACCTTGGGGTGCCGGTCGCCGGTGTCTTTGCCCGTGCCGCCGAGGGTCACTTCGTGCAGCATCGACACGTTGTCCGCCACCACCGCGGTCTCGCCGATGACCACGCTGGTGGCGTGGTCGATCAGCAGGCCGCGCCCGATGACGGCGGCGGGGTGGATGTCGACGGCGAACACCTCGGAGATGCGGTTCTGCAGAAACAGCGCGAGCGGCTCGCGCGCCTGGCGCCAGTAGTAGTGCGCCACGCGATAGGCCTGCAGCGCCAGGAAGCCCTTGTAGTAGAGCAACGGCGTGCACAATTCGCGGCAGGCGGCGTCGCGGTCGCGCGTGGCCACCAGGTCTTCGCGGCAGGCATCGCCGATCTCGGGTGCGTGGTGCAGCGCATCGTCCACCAGGTCGCGCAGGGTGGTTGCCGCCAGGGTATGGCTCTCGAGTTTGCCGGCCAACTGAAAGCTCAGTGCGTCTTCCAGCGAGCGGTGGTTCAAGAGGGCGGCGTGCAGAAAGCTGGCAAGCATCGGCTCGCGCGCGGCGGCTTCCACGGCTTCTGCACACAGCGACGCCCAGATGGGGTCGCCGTTGTTGCCGGCGGTGTCGCCGGTGTGGTGCCTGGCTGTGTGCATGGGGCTGGCCTCCCTTATGGGCGCGGTATGCGCACGACGCTAACACGGGGTGGCGGGGCGCTTCATCTGGCAGGCGGGCATAGCGGCCGCGCGTGCTCTGTTTGCCTGCAAGTACGCACACAAGTTTCTGAAAGAACCAAAAAGAGCGATTGGAAAGAGGATATGAGCGACGACAACGGTACCCCCGTCTATCTCGTGTATGGCGCTACCGGCGGCATGGGCAGCGCGCTGGTGCGGCGCCTGGCCGCCAGTGGGGGCACGGTCTATGCCGCCGCGCGCGATGCCGACAAGCTGAAGGCGCTGACCGATGAGGTCGGCTGTACCGGCATGGTGGTCGATGCGTTGGACGCCGGGCAGGTGGACGCGGCGGTGGACCAGGCGAAAGAGAGCGGCGGCCGGCTCGACGGCGTGGCCAATTGCGTGGGTTCGCTGCTGCTCAAACCCGCGCATGCCACCAAGGATGAAGAGTGGCGCCACACCATCGATACCAGCCTGACCTCTGCGTTCTATGTCGTGCGGGCGGCGGCCAAGGCGCTGCGCAAGGGCGGCGGCAGCATTGCGCTCGTCTCTTCGGCGGCGGGGCGCATCGGGCTCGCCAATCACGAGGCTATCGCGGCGGCCAAGGCGGGCGTCATCGGGCTCACCTTGTCGGCCGCGGCCAGCTATGGCAGCTCCGGCGTGCGCGTAAACTGCGTGGCGCCCGGCATGACTATGACCCCGCTGACCGAACCGATCGCGAAGAACGAGGCGTCGCTGAAGGCGTCGGAGGCGATGCACGTATTGGGCCGCGCGGGTCAGCCGGAAGAAGTGGCCTCGGCCCTCGCCTGGCTGCTGCACCCGGATCAGGCGTGGGTCACGGGGCAGGTGCTGGGCGTCGATGGCGGCCTCGGCACCGTGCGCTCGCGCAAGTAATCGCGCACCGATTTGCAGTGGCCATGCTCACCGCTTCGCACGCCTTCCTGCGTGTGTTAAGGTGGCGGCAGTTGTTGTCAGGGAATTATTCGTATGTCGCGCCTCTTGCCCCTCTTCCCGTTGCAGCTGGTCGCCTTTCCGGGCGAGCAACTGAAGCTTCATATCTTCGAACCGCGTTACCGCCAGCTGATAAGCGAATGCCGCGACGAAGGCATCACCTTTGGCATCCCGGCCTACCTTAAGGGCGGGCTCGCGCAATATGGCACCGAGATGTGCCTGGTCGAAGTCTTTACCACCTACGAGAGTGGCGAGATGGATGTGATGTGCGAGGGTGTGGCGGCCTTCGAACTCAAGCGCTTCGTGAAGACCATGCCGGGCAAGCTCTATTCCGGTGGTGAAGTGGTGACCATCGTCAACGACGAGCATGTCGATGAGGACCACGGCGAAGAGATCTGGGAGCTGTACCGGAAGCTGCACGAGGTGCTGAAGACCGGGCACGAACGCGAGCGTCCGGACGGCCCGAATATTTCGTTTGTGATTGCGCACGAGATCGGCCTTTCGGTGAACCAGCGGTTGCAGTTGTTGTCGATGGCGCGCGAGGCCGAGCGGCAGCAATTCATCGTCGAGCATCTGCGCCAGGTGCTGCCCATGCTCGAGGCCACGGAAGAGACGAAGAAGCGCATCCGCGCCAACGGACACTTCAAGAAGCTGCCAAAGATCGAGTTGTAAAGCCGGGCCGCACGCGCTACAACGGGCGCCATGGCCACGTCGAATCCATTGCTGCGCTGGCTGGGTCTTATCACCCTGGAGGCCTTCGTCACCCTGTTGCTCTGCATCGGCGGTATCGTGGGCCTCGGCTACTACTTCTGGCACCACACCGCGCCCGTAACCTTCGACACTGCGGCGGCCGCACGCATCGACACCACCGGCTGGACCACGCTCGTGCCCGGCCCCGGCCTGCCGGAAGCGGCGCCCATTCAGGCGGCCAACAACAACGTCGACCTCGTGGAATTCGAAGGCGCCTACTACCTCGCGTTTCGCACGGGCCCCACGCACTTTGCCTCGCCCCAGACGCGCATGGTGATGCTGCGCT